>NZ_APNL01000020.1:0-71391 GCF_040361435.1 Salinisphaera sp. C84B14
GCAGCGCACCGCGATCGATCGATGGCAGCACCTTCACACAGCAGATCACGTAGTCGGCTTCCCCCTCGGGCGTATCGCCGTCGCGATAGACCGCGTCGGGGCGATACGACAGCTCGCCCAGCGGGCTGTCGATCTGAAAGCCGTCGGCCTTGACCGCCTCGTATTCCGAACGCAGGACCACGCTCACATGACAGCCGGCGCGCTTGAGAATCGCGCCATAGAAACTGCCGATCGCCCCGGCCCCGACCACCACCACCCGTGTGCTCTGACTCATAGCAAATTCCTTGTTCAATAACGCCCGGCCAGATACCGGGCATCGGCCCTGACCGTCGGCTTACCCGTTCGACCCGGCCGAAAATCTAAAAAAAACGGGCTGCCAGCGCCAGCCGACAGCCCGTATTGAGCTAACCCGGCATCCGGATCACGCGGCCGCGTTCTCCTCGACCAGCAGGTCGATGAGACGGTCGGTGTGATAGTTGCCGTCGCCCAGGTAGTGGTCGATGAGCACGATCCGCTTGGCGTAATGGGAGATGGAGGATTCGTCCATCATGCCCATGCCGCCGAACAGCTGAATCGCCTCTTCGGCCACGTGGCGGCCGGCCTTGCTGACCATGGCCTTGGCCGCGGCCAGACGCTGGCGACGCTCGGCGTCGGGCGCATCCAGCGAGCAGGCCGCCCACAGGGCCAGCGAACGTACCTTCTCGAGCGAGATACGCATATCGACCATGCGGTGCTGCAGGGCCTGGAAGCTGCCGATCGGCACGCCGAACTGCTTGCGTTCCTTGATGTAGTCCAGGGTCAGATCGCAGGCCACTTCCATAGCGCCGGCGGCTTCCGCGCACAGGGCGATGATGCCGCGATCCAGCGCATACTGCAGCGGTACGGCCGCGCCGCCCTCTTCGCCCACCAGGGCATCGGCGCCGACCTTGACGTTATCGAGCACGATTTCGGCGGCGCGATGGCCGTCGAAGGTGGTGTAACCGTCGCGCGACACGCCGTCGGCGTTGCCGTCGACCAGGAACGCGCTCAGGCCGTTCTTGCCCGGGTTGTCGCCGCTGCTGCGGGCGATCACAAGCAGGCGATCGGCGCTGTCGCCGCCGAGCACCACGGCCTTCTTGCCGGACAGCACGTAGCTGTCGCCGTCCTTCTGGGCCGTGGTTTCGATCCAGAACGGATCGTAGCGGCCGTTCGGCTCGTAGCAGGCCAGCGCATACTTCTGCTCGCCAGAGATGATCGGCTCCAGGGCCTCGGCCTTGGCATCGTCACCGAGGGCGGCGTCCAGGAAGGTGCCAGCAAGTACTACCGTGGACAGATAAGGCTCGACCACCAGACCGCGGCCAAAGCCTTCGGCCACCACCATCAGCTCCGCGCCACCGCCGTTGAAGCCGCCCGCGGCTTCCGAGAACGGCACCGCCAGCAGGCCCAGTTCGGCGAACTGCGACCACACCTCGGGGGAGTAGCCGGTGTCGGATTTGATGATCTTTTCGCGCTGCTCGAAGCTGTACTGATCGGCCACCACGCGGTCGACCATGTCCTTGAGCATGCGCTGCTCGTCGCTATAGGAAAAATCCATTGTCTATTCCTTTTCCTGCGTACCGGACTACAGTCCGAGGATCGCCTTGGAAATGATGTTCTTCTGAATCTCGTTGGAGCCGCCGAAGATC
Source organism: Salinisphaera sp. C84B14 (assembly GCF_040361435.1). Taxonomy (NCBI): domain Bacteria; kingdom Pseudomonadati; phylum Pseudomonadota; class Gammaproteobacteria; order Salinisphaerales; family Salinisphaeraceae; genus Salinisphaera; species Salinisphaera sp. C84B14. The sequence continues at coordinate 1,665 of NZ_APNL01000020.1, forward strand.
GACAGCTTGCGCAGATTGAAGTACGTGGAGGAAGCCGAGGCCGAGAACTCGGGGCCGAAGGCGTCTTCGCCCACGTCGAGATCGGGGAACGGCAGCGCATAGGGGCCGGCCAGCTCGCGATAGAGATCCGAGATCTTCTGGCGCACTTCCGTGCCCATGACCTTCAGAAACGAGCTTTCCGCACCCGGCACGCCGCCGGCTTCGGCGGCCGACACCACGCGCAGGTTGGTCATTTCGACCGCCATCAGTTCGAGCTCGAGCTCGACCAGACGCTCGGCCACGCGCGGATGCTCGATCAGCGGCTTGCCTTCGGCCTGCTCGTTGCGTGCAATCTGCTTGAGGTGTTCGAGCGCAGCCTTGGAAATACCCACGCCGGCAATGCCGGTACGTTCGAAGGTGAGCAGGTACTTGGCACAGGTCCAGCCCTTGTTCTCTTCACCGACGAGGTTCTCGACCGGCACCTTGACGTTGTCGAAGAACACTTCGTTGACTTCGTGCGCGCCGTCGAGGGTGATCAGCGGGCGCACGGTCACGCCGGGCGTGTTTTCCATGTCCACCAGCAAAAAGGAAATACCTTCCTGCTTCTTGACCGTGGTGTCGGTACGTACCAGCACGAAAATCATGTTCGCGTGCTGGCCGAGCGTGGTCCAGGTCTTCTGGCCGTTGACGATGTAGTGATCGCCATCCCGCTCGGCACGGCATTTCAGGCTGGCCAGGTCGGAGCCGGCGCCCGGCTCGGAGTAACCCTGGGCCCACCAGTCCTCGCTTTTGAGGATACGCGGCAGGTAGTAGTCCTTTTGTTCCTGGGTGCCGAACTTGATGATCACCGGCGCGACCATGTTCAGACCGAACGGCAGGATCCGCGGCGCACCGGCTTCGGCGGTTTCTTCCTCGAAGATGTGCTTCTGGATCGGGCTCCAGCCCGGGCCGCCATGCTCTTCGGGCCAGTTGATCGCCAGCCAGCCCTTTTCATACAGCGCGCGCTGCCAGGTGATCATGTCCTCGGGCGAGACGTGCTCGGAGGACTTCACCTTGTCGGAAATTTCCTTCGGCAGCTTCTCTGCCACGAAGGCCCGGACCTCGTCGCGGAATGCGAGTTCGGCTTCGTTATATTGAATATCCATTATTTACTCCGTAATACCCAGCGTTACAGGTCGCCGAACTTGCGGCCTTCGCTGGCCAGCTTTTCCAGCAGGGCCGACGGCTGCCAGACCGGGTCGCCCGATTCGTCGTAGAACTGTTTTACCTTGGCATGGATGGTGTCCAGACCTACCTGATCGGCCCAGAACATCAGACCGCCCCGATAGACCGGGAAACCGTAGCCATAAATCCATACGATATCCACGTCCAGCGGACGCATGGCGATGCCTTCCTCGAGAATCTTGGCACCCTCGTTGACCATCACGTACAGGCAGCGCTCCAGGATTTCCTGATCGCTGACTTCGCGGGTCTCGATGCCCTTCTCGGCGCGGTACTTCTCGATTTCGGCCATCGCCGTTTCGGACGGACGCGGGGTACGATCGCCTTCGGCATAATCGAACACGCCGCCGCCGGTCTTCTGGCCCCAGCGTTCCTGCTCGGCCAGCGCGTCCATCCAGTCGCGCTCGGGCGCGTTTTCCGGATCGTCCTCACGCAGGCCTTCACGGATACGCCAGCCCACGTCCAGGCCGGCCAGATCGGCCATGGCGAACGGGCCCATCGGCAGACCGAAATCGAACAGCACCTTGTCGACCTGCGACGGCGTTGCGCCTTCATTGACCAGCTTGACGGCCTGGGCCTGGCGCTTGTGCAGGATGCGGTTGCCCACAAAGCCGTTGCACACACCGACCAGCACGCCGACCTTGCCGATACGCTTGGACAGGTCCATCACCGTGGCGATGACTTCATCCGACGTGGCTTCGCCGCGCACGTTCTCGAGCAGCTTCATGACGTTGGCCGGCGAGAAGAAATGCATGCCGATGACGTCTTCGGGGCGCTTGGTCGACTGCGCGATTTCGTCGACGTCGAGCGTGGAGGTGTTGGTGGCCAGAATCGCGCCGTCCTTGCAGACCCGATCCAGCTCGCCGAACACCTGCTTTTTGACCTTCATGTTTTCGAACACGGCCTCGATGACCAGGTCCACGTCGGACAGGTCGTCATAGGACAGCGAGGTGCTGATCAGCGACATGCATTTTTCGACCTGCTCTTCGGTCATGCGGCCTTTCTTGGCGGTCGCTTCGTAGTTCTTGCGAATCAGGGCCACGCCCTTGTCGAGCGCTTCCTGCTTCATTTCGAGCATCTTCACGGGGATGCCGGCGGACAGGAAGTTCATGGCGATGCCGCCGCCCATGGTGCCGGCACCGATGATGCCGACCTGCTTGATGTCACGCTTGGGCGTTTCCTTCGAAATGCCGGGCACCTTGCCCACTTCGCGCTCGGCAAAGAACACGTGGCGCTGGGCCGCGGATTCCGGCGAATTCAGCAGTTCGGTGAACAGCTCGCGCTCGCGCTTCATGCCGGCTGCGAAATCCAGCTCGGTCGCGGCCTGAACGGCCTTGATGCAGTGGAAAGGCGCCAGGAAGCCGCGCTTCTTGCGCGCAATCGACTGTTCGAATTCAGAGAAGACGTTGTCGCTTTCCTTTTCGACCGACAGCTCGCTGACCTTGCGCCGCGGGGCGCCGTCTGCCACCAGCTTCTCGGCATAGGCAATGGCTTCGGCCTTGAGATCGCCGGAAACGACTTCGTCGACCACGCCCATGTCCTTGAGCTTGGCCGCCTTCATCGGCTTGCCTTCGACAATCGCCTGCATGGCGGCCTTGGCGCCGATCAGGCGCGGCAGGCGCTGGGTACCGCCCGCGCCCGGCAGCAGGCCCAGGTTGACCTCCGGCAGGCCCATCTTGGCCGAATCCAAGGCCACGCGATAATCGCAGCCGAGGGTGATTTCCATACCGCCGCCGAGTGCGGTGCCATGCACGGCCGCGATCAGCAGCTTGTCGCTGTTTTCCAGCGTCTGCACCACGTCGGGCAGGCTCGGTTCCTGCGGCGGCTTGCCGAATTCACGGATGTCTGCACCGGCCGGGAAGGTCCGGCCACCACCGATGATCATCAGCGCCTTGGCACCGTCATCGGCCAGGCCCTTGTCCAACGCATCGACGATGCCCTGGCGCACGGCATGCCCGAGGGCATTGACCGGCGGGTTGTCGACGGTGATCACGCCGATGTCGCCATCGCGTTCGTAGGAAACCACTTCACTCATAACTACTCCTTGTCCAATTCGTGGGCCGCGCGCTCGGGCGCGGCGTGTTTATTCGTTGTCGAACTCGCCGGCCTTGACCTAGCCGGTGGCCTGCGGCCACTCCTGTTCCTGTAGCGCGCGCCACATCAGCTTGCCGGTGGGCGAGCGCGGCAGGGTTTCGCAGATTTCGATCACACGCGGCACTTTATAGGCCGCCATGTTTTCCCGACACCATTCCCGAATGTCCTCGGCGCTGGCCGCGTCGGCACTGTTGAGTACCACGCAGGCCTTCACGCTTTCACCGCGGCGCGGATCGGGCGTGGAGATCACGCAGGCCTCGCGAATCGCCGGATGACGATACATCAGGCTTTCCACCTCCGCGGGCCATACCTTGTAGCCCGAGGCGTTGATCATGCGCTTGACCCGGTCGACGATGAAGAAATAGCCCTCGTCGTCGTAATAGCCGATATCGCCGGTACGAAAGAACGATTTGCCATCGAGGTCGATGAACGCGGCCTTGGTTTCCTCGGGCCGGCGCCAGTAGCCCGAAAACACCTGGGGCCCGTTGCTCACAATCTCGCCGACCTCGTTGGGCCCGAGTTCGGTCAGCGTTTCGGTATCGATGATGCGCGAATCCACATCGAACACCGGGATGCCCAGGCACTGGGCCTTGGGCGCGTCGAAGGGGTTGATATGGGTCGCCGCGATCGTCTCGGACAGCCCGTACCCTTCGATGTAGTGCAGGCCGGTAAGCTTGAACAGCTTGTCGGACACCGCCGCCGGCATCGCCGCACCGCCGCCGCCGATGTTCTCCAGGCTCGAAAGATCGTATTTCTCGATCTCGGGGTCGGAGAGCATGTCGATCGCCATGGTGACGATATTGGTCCAGCGGGTGATCTTGTACTGCTCGATGAGCTTCGCCGCCGTGCGCCGTTCCCAGCGCGTCATCAATACGACCGTGCTACCGATGAAGATAGGCGCGTTCATGCCGTTCTGCATGCCCGTGACATGAAAATACGGCAGCGTGGCCAGGGATTTGCCTTCCGAGGTGCTACGGCTCCAGTAGACGCTGTGTACCGCCGAGGCCATGACCGTGCGATGGGTATGCACACAGCCCTTGGGCGCGCCGGTGGTACCCGAACTATAGGGCAGCACGCACAGATCGTCGGGCCCGGCCTCGTGGGCGCTCGGCGTGTGGCCGGCGTTCAGGGCGTCGGCCCAGAGCACGGCGTTGTCGCGACCGGTAGCCTGGGTTTCGGCCTTCACTTCGGCCGGCAGATCGAGATCGGTGGGCGCGCTCGCATATTCGCCGTAGTTGGCCACAATCGCGTGGCCAAGCTTGCCGCTATCCAGCAGCGGCGCCACCGCTTCGTAGCGCTCCTGACCACAGATGCATACGGTAGCCTCGGTGTCCTCGACATAGTGTTCGAGTTCGACGCTGCGGTTCATGGGGTTGACCGGCACCACCGCCGCATCGGCACGCAGAATGGCGTAGTAGCCGATCACGAACTGCGGCGCGTTCTGCATGAACAAAATCACGCGATCGCCGCGCTTGACGCCCTGGGCCTGCAGATAGCCGGCCAGCGCACAGACCTGTTCATCGAGTTCGCGATAGCTCAGCGGCGTGTCGTAATAAACGATGGCCGGTCGCTCGGGATAGCGCCGCGCCGAGATTTCGAGGTTGGTGTAGAGGCTGGTCTGTGGCAGCCCCAGCGAATGGGGCAGGTTGGCAGGCCAGGCGGCATAATGCCGATCGAACATAGCAGTGGTCTCCTCGCTTTCCAGCGTTTGGCGCTGCCCCACTCTTGATCGGTGTTCGACAGGCCACGGTTTGCATTGCCGGTGCCGCAACGCCGCCTGCGTCACGAATGATCGGTCGCAGGCGAGGCAGCAGCGTGGCGTCTTTAACTTGAAATACTATTTCGTTTTTTGAAGCCGCTTTTTTACTCCGCGCGTTGACTGATGTCCAGTCGCCAAGCGTCGGTCAGCGCTTGCTGTTCAAGCAGGGCTTCGTCGCAGCGGCTGCCGTGCAACGGCGTGGCCGAGACATAGCCGTCACGCAGCGCCACCACATCCGACGCTGGATCAGCGACGGTGGTGATATCGCGTTCGAAACTCAGCCAGTGATAAGCCAGTCCGCGACCGTCCGCTCCCGCGATCAGTCGCGGGCCGACGATCGTGCCCGTGGACTGGCGGGTAAAGCGTAGCCCTTGGATCGACTCCGCGGCCTGCATGGGGAAATTCAGGTTCCAACAACAGCGGCCGACTTCATCGCGCGCGCTCCACAGGCGTCGTATCGTCTCCGCTGCATAGGCTTCGGTGGCCGAAAAGTCGAGCGCGCCGCGATCGTGAAAGACCTGGCTCAGGGCGATCGCCGGCAAGCCCAGATGATCAGCCGCCAATACCGCGCCCACCGTGCCGGAATACATGACCGAGTCGGACAGATTCGCGCCCCAGTTGACCCCGGACAGCACCAGGTCCGGCGGATCGTCGCGCAGCCAGTCGGCCATGGCGACCATCACGCAATCAGCGGGCGTGCCGGTCAAGGCGTAACGCTGGCTGCCGTATTCGGTCACCCGTAGTGGGTGGTGCATGGATATGCTCTGCCCCACGCCGCTCTGGTCGGCCATGGGGGCGACCACCCAGACGTCCTCGGCGACCGCGGCAGCGATGCGTTCGGCCACGGCCAGCCCCGGCGCCTCGACGCCGTCGTCGTTGGTCAGGAGAACTCGGCGGATCGGCTTCATGGCGTCGGGTCGTTGTGGCATATCAGACCCACCAGTCTCGCACGCGCCTGTAACGTTCGTTCAATCATGGGCACGCGCGACCGCCCAGCCACGTTCGGCGATCAGCCCGGCACGGCGGCCAACGTTCAAGGCATCGCTGTTGCTCGCATTACCCTGCAACGCCCGCGCATACACACCCTGCAGAATCGCCGCGGTACGAAACAGCGAGAACGCCACGAATACCGGCCAATCGTCGATCGGCGCGAGCCCGCGAGCCTGGCGGTAGCGCTCGAGCTGTTCGGCTTCGGTGGGAATACCGTGGGCGGCCAGATCGAGACCTTCGACCCCGCGCACACCGGCCACACCGTGCGGCAGGTGGTAGGGCATGCAGGCATAGGCCAGATCCGCGAGCGGATGACCGATGGTGGCCAGCTCCCAGTCGAGCACGGCGGCCACGTCGGTCGAGTCCGGCGCAATCAGCAGATTGCCGATACGGAAGTCGCCATGGGCTATCGCCGGGGTGGTGTCCGCGGGAATATGGTCGGTCAGCCACTGGCCGAGCGCATCCATATTCGGGTCGGTCTCGGTCGCCGAGGCCTCGTACTGGCCGCGCCAGCGCTTGATCTGGCGTTCGACATAGCCGTTCGGCCGTCCGAACTCGGACAATCCCACGGCATCGACGTCCACGTCGTGCAGTGCGGCCAGCGCATCGATGAGCCCGCGATAGATATCGCCGCGCTCTTGCGCCGCCAGTTCGGGCATGGCGGGATCACCGAACACCCGGCCCGGCACATAGTCCATGACGTAGAACGGCGTGCCGATAACGTCGGCATCCTCACAGTGCACATGCATACGCGGCACGGGCACGCCGGGCGCGTCGACCAAAGCCGACATCACCTTGTACTCGCGATCGATGCGATGCGCCGACGGCAGAATCTTGCCCGGCGGCTGCTTGCGCAACACGTAGTGGCGCGGCGCGTCGGCGCTGCCCGTGGTGAGGAAATAGGTCGGGTTCGACTGACCGCCCTGGAACTGGCGAACCTCGAGTCCGCCGTCGACCAGGCCATGGTCACGAAGATACTGTTCGAGCGCACCCTCATCGAAGCGGTGCGCCTCGCGCACCGCGACGATTTCCGGCGCGCCGGCCTGACTCTGATCCACCATGTTCAGCTGATCGTCTCGCCGCCGTCGGCGACGAGCGTCTGCCCGGTGACATAAGCACTGGCATCGGTGGCCAGGAACATCGCCACGCCGGCGATATCCACCGGCTCGCCGATACGGCGTACCGGCGTACGTTTTTCGGCCTGTTCGAGCCGTTTCGGATCTTCCACCAGCGCCTTGGCGAAATCGGTACGCACCAGCCCCGGGGCGATGGCATTGACGCGAATATTCTGCGGGCCCCACTCCACCGCCAGATTACGCACCAGCGCGGCTTCGGCCGCCTTGGATACGCCATAGGCGCCGATCACGGTGTTGCCGCGCAAACCGGCGATCGACGACAGCACGACGACGTTGCCGCCGCCTTGCTCGGCCATGCCGGGCAGCACCATGTTGCAAAGCCAGAACGTGCCGCGCACGTTGGTTTCCATGATCTTGTCCCAGGCCTCGTCGGACAGTTCCGCCGTGGTGCCATAGACCGGGTTGGTGGCGGCATTGCACACCAGCACGTCGATCTGGCCATAGGTTTGTTTCGTCTTGTCGACGAGATTCTGCAGATCTTCTTTCTTGCCCACGTGGCAGGCAATCGCGACGGCGTCGTGGCCGGCGTTGCGCAGTTCTTCGGCGACCGGCTCGCAGGCTTCGCTCTTGCGGCTGGAAATCACGACCTTGGCGCCGTGCTCGGCCATCTGCCAGGCAATCGCCTTGCCGATACCCCGGCTCGAGCCGGTGATCACGGCAACCTTGCCGCTCAAGTCAAACAGATTGGACATCAAATTCTCCTGACGTTAACGAACGCGTGCCGGCAGCCTGCGGGCCACCGGCACGGCGTGCATGAAGCTAGCCGCGGGCCGCGCGCTGACGGCGCAGCTCGAGCTTGGCGATGCTGTCCAAATGCACTTCGTCCGGACCGTCGGCCATGCGCAGCGTGCGCACGTTCGCCCAGGCCGAGGCCAGGAAGGTGTCCTGGCAGACGCCCATGGCACCGTGCGCCTGGATGGCGCGGTCGATGACGTTGAGGGCCATCTCGGGGGCAATCACCTTGATCATGGCGATTTCCTGACGGGCTTCCTTGTTGCCCACCTCATCCATCATCTTGGCGGCCTTGAGCGTAAGCAGACGCGCCTGCTCGATTTCGATACGCGAACGCGCGATATTCTTGCGGATGGAATCGAACTCGGAAATCTTGCGGCCGAAGGCCTCGCGATTTTCGACCCGCTCGCACATGGCTTCCAGCGCGCGCTCGGCGATGCCGATGGTGCGCATGCAGTGATGGATACGGCCCGGCCCAAGGCGGCCCTGGGCGATCTCGAAGCCACGGCCTTCGCCCAGAATCAGGTTCTCGGCCGGTACGCGCACGTTGTCGTAATGAATTTCGGCATGGCCCTTGGGGGCATGGTCGTAGCCGAACACATGCAGCGGCCGTTCGATGGTCACGCCCGGGGTGTCCAGGGGCACCAGAATCATCGACTGCTGACGATGCTTTTCTGCGTTGGGGTCGTTCTTGCCCATGACGATGGCGATCTTGCAGTTGCGCGCCATCGCACCGGAGGACCACCACTTGCGGCCGTTGACGATGTACTCGTCGCCGTCGCGCTTGATTTCGGTGGCGATGTTGGTGGCATCCGAAGAGGCCACGGCCGGCTCGGTCATGGAGAAGCAGGACTTGATCTTGCCTTCCAGAAGCGGCTCCAGCCACTCCTTCTTCTGCGCTTCGCTGCCGTAGCGTTCAAGCACTTCCATGTTGCCGGTATCCGGCGCGCTGCAGTTGAACACGATCGGCGCGATCGGCGAGCGGCCCATGATCTCGCACAGATGCGCATAGTCGTAGTTGGACAGCCCGGCGCCGTAATCGCTTTCCGGCAGAAACAGGTTCCACAGCCCTTCGGCCTTGGCCTTGGCCTTGAGCTCTTCCATGATCGGCGGCCAGGCCCAGCGATCCTCGGCCTCTTGATGCTGCTGTTCATAGACCGATTCGGACGGGTAGACGTGTGCGTCCATGAACGCGAGCAGCCGGGCGTGCAGATCCTCGGCCTGCTTGGATAGTGCAAGCATGATCTCTCCTCAATGTGGCGAATGTTGTGCTCGCACCCGCTTACCCCACGGCAAGCGAGCCCAAGCCTGTTCTTTTACCGAAGCGAAACTGACACAGCCGCAACCGACCGTCAATTTAATGAAACGCAGTTTCATACTCGGCATGAACGATCGTTCGTTTTTTACGCAAAGGTCGGCATGAGCGAGCCCTTTCCAGACCTTCCGCAATTGACCGAACGATCGTTCACCGAATTCGACCATACGCGCAGTCGCCACAAAAATCGACTCTTTATTGCGCACAAATAAGTGCGTGCACGCCTGCCTGCCGGCTCGTGCGTCGATCCCGGCGCGCCGCGCTTAAATCCTGCGCAACCGCGACGCGCAGCAGCGCGCACTGCCCGCGCCCGTTTCGTTATCAGCCCCGCCCCGAAAAACTGTTCAATAGAGGATTTTCGGGTTGCTAACGCACAGGTGCGAAAGCATGCGCGCCACGGCCAACGGCGGTGAAGCCATTGCAGGAAACGACGGACACCTGCCGGCGTTGCGCTCGATGGCGTTGAAAACAGCTGATGGGGCCGGCTGTTTTCGTGCCCGATCAATAATCGATGGGAACGCCTTCCGGGCCTTCACAGCCGCTGCGCAGCCGGTAGGTACCTTCGCCGATCGCGAGCAGGCGTTCGTCGGCATCGACGATATCGACCGTCGAATTGAAGATACGACGCCCGCCCGCGCGGCGCCGACCGATCGCGCGTACGACGCCCTGGCTGGCCTGACCGGTAAAGGTGGTGGTCATCGACAGGGTGATCGCCTTGCGGATACGCCCTGGGTAGGGGCAATAACTGCCGGCCGCCGCACCCGCGATATCGAGCAGCGTGGCGAGAATGCCGCCATGCAGCACGCCGGCGAGGTTGAGATGCCAATCCTGAATTTCGAGTTCGAGCGTGGCCCGATCCGGCACCCATTCGACGAACTCGAAGCCCAGATGCGCGGCGAAGCCGCGATCGTAGCGCGCGTTGGCGTCGGCCAGCGACAACCGATCGGCCTGGTTGCTATCGACCATCGATCAGTCGCCACCCACGACAAGCTGTCTGACCTGTTCCACTACCTGTTTGAGCCGCGGGCCGAGGTTTTCGACCAGCACATCGCGGGTCAGACGCTGTGCCGCGCCGCCGCAGTTGAACGACACCACCCGCTGACCGTTTTCCAGGATCAACGGCACCCCCACCCCGCTGATGTCGCGGCTCCAGGTCCGATCGGTCATACAGAAGCCGTAATTGGCATAGTCTTCGTAGGCGCGTTCAAGCAACGGCTCGATGTCGGACCACGGCATGGCGCTTTCAGCACGAATGCGCTCGTAATAGGGCTCTCGAGCGGCCGGCTCGTGGGCGGCGAGAAACGCCAGTCCCATCGACGACAACCCCATCGGCACCCGCGAGCCCACCTGCAGGCGCAGGATCAGCGGCCCCTTGCCCTGGCAGGCATGGGTATAGGTCAGGTGGGCGCCTTCGGGCACACCGAGTGCGACCATGCAGTCGGTGGCATCGGCGAGCTCCTGCATGAACGGCTGGGCGATATTGCCCACCCCCTCGCTGGCCAGATAGCGATAGCCCAGGTCGAGCACGCGCGGCCCGAGCCGGTACTTTTCCAGATGCGGCATGTAGAGCAGATAACCCAGCTGCGTGAGCGTGGCCGTCAGTCGCGACACGGTCGGCCGGGGAATGTCGGTTCGTTTGGCCAACTCGGCATTACCCAGATATTCGGCCGCATCGCCGAAGCAGCGCAGCAGCTCCAGCCCCCGCGCAAGCGCGGTGACATAGTTATGACCCTTGGTGTCCGGACTGTCCGGCGCCATCGTCTTTCGCATGATCTCAATTCCCAAGCCACAAATGTCTAGCGCCGCGTCGGCTGTGCAACGCAGCTATGTCCGTTATGTATTTTTCTGTTCACGCCGCCGCACCGCGCCGACGCCAAATAAAACGCGGGCTCGATCGACCGATAGAGCCGTTTTTAGAGAACACCCGCCCCCTGACTGGAACACAAGATAGTCATAACCGTAAGCAATCGCCATACCGAAAAAGTCGCATGGCAACAGCGTCATGACGCTGTCCTGCGCTCGGTCCGCCGAGATGGCGGCCCCGATATCCTGAATGGTCATTTTGAAAACGAACGAACGTTCGACAAATATTGCCTACCGCTGGTACAGAATCGTGAAATTAATCTTTTTTGATTTGGTCGGCAACGTCTATCGGTTGTCACCCTTCGCCTGCCGGTTCAATCGCTAGCGCGTGACATGGCGCGAGAAAGTCGATGCAAGGGCCAGAATGCAATGACGAACAATAGCGCCAGCGCCACGAAGGCATAATCGAAACCGGCTTCGAAGACCCGCTGGGCAGGCTCGGCCGGATGGCGCAGCCGGTAGAAGTCACTCGCATACTGCGCAAGTACCGCCGACAGGTTCACCCCCAGGGCACCGCCGATCTGGCGCCCGAAATTGATGATGCCGGAGCCCCGATCGAGTTGTTCTTCGGGCAACAACCCCAGGCTCGCGGTGGTGATCGGCGGCATCATCAGACCCACGCCGAGTCGGCCGAATACGGCCCAGATCACCAGCCATGCGGCCGTGGTAGGAATTTCGGCCGCCGCCAGCAGCACCATGCTGGCAACGAAGAAAAGCAGGCCCCAAGACACGATCCGGCCAATCGGCACGCGGTCGGTCAGATGACCCGCTACGGGAAAGACAAACGCCATGGCCAGGCCCGCCGGCACCAGCATCAAGCCGGAGGCCGAGGCGCTCATCCCCGCCGACTGCTGAAAATAAAGCGGCGCGAGATAGGTGCTGGCGAAAAGCCCCGCCCCCATGACCATCGACAGCACGAAACCGCTGGCAAAGCCGGGCCTGGCCAGCACGCTCAGTTCAAGCAGGGGTTCGCGCACGCGCCGCTCCCAGGCTACGAAGACGACGGCGAGCAACAGGCCGCCGATCAGGGCCAGATCCACCAGCGGATCGAACACGCCGCGCCGATGCAACGAGGCGATCGACCACAGCAGCGCCACCAGCGAAATGCTCAACAAGGCCATGCCCACCCAGTCGAGCGAGGCGCGGCGCGTGCCCCGACCCGGCAGAAAACGCCAAGCCAGCGCGGCCGCCAGCGCACAGGCCGGCAGGACCACGATAAAGGTGGCCCGCCACGAAAACCCGTCGACCAGCACACCGCCCAGCGCCGGCGCGATCGCCGGGCCCAAGATCACTCCCATGCCGTAAATGCCCATGGCCTGACCGCGCCGATGGACGGGAAAGACCTGAAAGATGGCCACCAGCGCATGCGGCTGGATCATGCCCGCGGTCAGACCCTGACCGACACGGGCTGCGACCAGGGTAGGAAAATCGCCGCTCACGCCCCCAACCACGGAAGCGACGATGAACCCGCCCATGGCGAGCACGAACGCGCCGCGCGAACCGAAACGCGCCGCAGCCCAGGCGTTGAGCAGCATGCCCACGGTCATCGCAGCGAGAAACCCGGTCGCCAGCCAGTGGACCTGATCCTGAGCGACGTTGAAGCGGGTCATGATCGCCGGCACCGCGACGTTGATGATGGTGGCCGCGAGCACCACCGAAAACGTGCCGAGCATGACCGTGGCCGAGACATACCACTTGTAGCGCGCGCCGAAGCGCTCGCCGAGTACGGCGTAGGTTCTTGGTGTCGGCGCGTCCTGCATCAACGCGTGGGGTCGGCTGCGACCTGTACCAGCAGTTTGCCGCGATTGCGCCCCTGCAACAGTCCCTGGAAGGCGTCGACCGCGTTGTCGAGCCCGGCAACGATGTCTTCCTGATACTTGACCTCGCCGCTACGCACCCAGGCACTCATATCGCGCTGGAAGTCGCCGTAGCGATGGCGATAGTCGAACTGGATGAAGCCTTGCACACGCAGGCGCTTGACCAGCACCTGACCCATGAACGCGACCAGACGATCGGGGCCGTCCGGCGCCTCGCTGTCGTTGTAATGGGCAATACGACCGCAGACCGGCATACGTGCAAAGTCGTTGAGCAGGCCCCGCACGGCGTCGAACACCTTGCCGCCCACGTTCTCGAAATAGACGTCGATACCATCCGGACAGGCCGCGGCGAGCTGCGCCTCGAAGTCGTCCTCTTTGTAATTCACGCAGGCATCGAAACCGTAGTGGTCGACAACGTGCGCGCATTTGTCGGCCGCGCCCGCAACGCCCACCACGCGACAGCCCTTGATCTTGGCAATCTGGCCGACGACCTGGCCCACCGCGCCGGCGGCGGCCGATACCACCACCGTTTCGCCTGGCTGGGGCTGGCCTATCTCGTCGAGCCCGACATAGGCGGTAAAGCCCGGCATACCGAGCACCCCCACCGCCGTGCTGATCGGCGCCTGTGCAGGGTCGAGCTTGCGCACGGTCTTGGCCGCCTGCACGGCATATTCCTGCCAGCCACCGTGCGCGAGCACGTAGTCGCCGACGGCGACGCTATCGTCGTTGGATTCGACCACCTCGCCGATGGTCGCACCTTCCATGACCGCACCTTCGGCCACGCTTGCCGCATAGGACTTGGCCGCGCTCATGCGACCGCGCATGTACGGGTCGAGCGACATGTATATCGTCTTGACGAGGACCTCGCCCTGGCCCGGTCGCGGTATGTCGCCCTGCTGCATCTGCAGATGCGTTTCGTCGGGCATGCCCTGCGGGCGTTGGGCAAGAATGATCTGGCGGTTGACGGTCATGGAGACACTCCTGGATTGCGCCAATTGTTTGCAAAAAGCTGCGACACAAATAAAACAGGGGCACCAAAGTGCCCCTGTTGCATGCGCGTTTTGTCGTCTGAAACTTACTCGGTATCGATATCGGACACGCGACGCAGTTCGACCTTGCCGTCGACCACTTCCGCGATCTCCACATCCACGGCCAGATTACCGCTATCGGTGATGCTCTGAACCTCATACGGGTTGTGGTTGGTCTCGACTTCTTTCAGCGCCTCGGGGATCGCCGCACGGATGGCCTTGGCATCCTCGACGGTGCCGGCCTTTTCCATGGCACGGGCGACCAGGAACATGGCGAAGTAGTTGTACGCCGTTTCCGAGGTGGGAACGCCTTCGTGGTCCTTCTTGTAGAGTTTCACGAATTCGGCGGCGCCGGGGTTGTCGGAATACACCAGCGGGGTCACACCCACCGCGCCTTCAACCGCTTCCAGACCGCCGGCCACGTTGGCCACTTCATCGATCTTGGCCTGATCCATGATCACGAAGCCGCCCTTGAAGCCCAGCTCACGCGCCTGACGCACCACCAGACCGGTCGGCTCCGATGCGCCGCCCACGAACAGCACGTCCGGGTTGGCTGCCAGCACCTTGCTTACGCCCGTATAGAAATCGGCGGACTTGTTGTAGTCCATCGGGTTACTGGCCACGACTTCACCGCCGGCAGCTTCCCAGGCCGGCACGAACGCCTTGGTCCAGTACTTGGCGTAGTCGTGGGTGGCGTTGGCCACGGCGAGCTTCTTGCCGTAGCGATCCATCGTGAGCTTGGTAAAGGGTTTCACGTAGTCGGTGAAGTTCGGCGGAATCTTCACCGTGAGTTCGTTACCCTTTTCGGTGACCGACGGAATCGAGGTGTAGGACATCACCAGAAAGCCGTCGCGCTCGTTGAACGCCTGCAGCGCGAACGTGCCGCCGGAATGCGGCGTGAACACCACGGGCGTGCTCGACTGCTGGACCAGACGCTTGCCGTTCACCGCCGCGCGGCTGGGCGAGTACATATCGTCCAGGCTGACGATATTGATTTCGTAGTTGGTGCCGTCGACGTCGATGCCGCCGTTGCCGTTGATCTCCTTGGCGGCCATGCGCAGGCCTTCCAGGGTGTTTTCACCGTAGAGCGCGGCGCCGCCCGACAGCGGCCCGGTGAAGCCGATATTGACCTTCTCTGCCGCATGCGCCGCGCCGGCCACGCCCATGGCCAGAGCTGTCGCCACGGCGACCCGGCGAACCGTTTTCTTGAATGTCATTCTCTATCTCCCCTCTTTTATTCGGGTTGGTTGCTAGCACTCGTGGAATCACGAGATTTTGGAATTCCTAGGCGCCGATATAGGCCTTGCGCACCGCTTCGTTGCCGAGCATTTCTTCGCGGTCGCCCTGCATGACGAGCTTGCCGTTCTCGATTACGTACGCACGGTTGGCGATCTTGAGCGCCGCATAGGCATTCTGCTCGGCCAGCAGCACGGTCGTGCCTTCGCCATTGATCGACTTCACGGTCTCGAAGACCTGCTTGACCACCAGCGGCGCAAGGCCCAGCGACGGCTCGTCGAGCATGAGCAGCTTGGGCCGCCCCATCAGCGCACGCCCGACCGCGACCATCTGCTGCTGGCCGCCGGACAGCGAACCCGCCGGCTGGTCCTTCTTTTCTTCAAGAATCGGGAACATCGCCAGAATATGCTCGAGCGTACGGTTCATGCCGGCACGATCGCGGCGATGCACATAGCCGCCAAGGCGCAGATTCTTGAGTACCGACATGCCGGGAAACAGCTTGCGTCCTTCCGGACACTGCACCACACCCGCCTGAACCAGCGCCGAGGGCTTGCGTCCGGTGACGTCCTTGCCGTCGATGGTGATCCGGCCGGCCGCCGGCTTCATCAGCCCGCTGATGGTGTTGAACAGCGTCGTCTTGCCGGCGCCGTTGGCGCCCAGCAATACGACCAGCTCGCCGGCGTCGATTTCCAGCGACACCCCGTCTAGGGCCTTGAAACTGTCGTACTTGGCGTCGACGCCCTCAAGCTTCAGCATCTTCTTTCCCCAGATACGCTTCGATAACGACCGGATCGTTCTTGACCTGTTCCGGCGTGCCTTCGGAAATCTTCTCGCCGTGATCGAGCACGATGATCTTGTCGGCGATACGCATGATCATGTCCATCTTGTGTTCGATCAGACAGACCGTGATGCCGTGATCGACCATCTTGTGAATGAGATCGACCAGCCCGTCGGTTTCTTCAGGATTGACGCCGCCGGCCGGCTCGTCGAGCAGCACCAGCTCCGGATCGGTCGCCAGCGCCAGGGCGAAGGCGATACGTTTGCGCTCTTCCTGACTGGTATCGGCGATATAGCGATGACCGATATGCGACAGCCCTACGAATTCCAGCGTTTCGGCGGCCTTGTCGCGGCAGCGTTTCTCGTCCGCCTTGAGGCGTTTGGAATTGACGATCACGTCCCATAGCCGCGATTCGGTGCGCAGCCGATGGCCGATGATGAGGTTGTCGAGCACGGTCGACTCTTCGAACAGCATGGTCGTCTGGAAGGTGCGTGCCACGCCCAATCGTGCGATCGAGTCCGGCGACTTGCCGGCCAGATCCTGCCCCTTGTACTCGATCACCCCTTCCGTGGGCGGCATCGCGCCCGCGATGAGGTTGAAGAAGGTGGTCTTGCCGGCGCCGTTGGGGCCGATGATGGCGTTGATCTGGTTGGCGCCGAATTCGACGCTTACGTCGTTGACCGCGGCCAGCCCGCCAAAGCGCTTGGTGAGATTGCGGATATTAAGCATTGTTGCGCGCCTCCGTAGCGTCGGCACTGTTCGGGTCGGACGTATCCACGCGGGATTCGCGCGTCTTGCGTGGTGCCTGACGCGCCATGCGCCGACCGCGCCAGCCCAGGAAGCTGCCGACGATGCCGCGCGGGAAGAAGATCACCAGCAGCACCAGCATCGGCCCGAACACGATCATTCGATACTCTTCGAGCGACTGCACCGCCTGGGTCAGCCAGGTCACCAGCAGCGTGCCCAGCAGCGGCCCCATGAGCGTGCCGATACCGCCGACCAGCAGGTAGGCGATCATGTCGAAGGTATGGATGAAGTTCGCTTCTTCCGGGCCGATGAAGCGCACCACGCCGGCGTACAGCCCACCGGCCGCCGCGGCATAGACGGTGGAAATCACGAAGGCCAGAATCTTGTTGCGCATCAGGTTGATGCCCAGCGACTGGGCCAGATCGTCACTGATACGAATAGCGCGAAAGGTTCGGCCGAGCAGCGATTCGGAAATACGGCGCGTCAGCCAGATCGCCAGCGCCAGGAAGGCCAGCACCAGATAGTAGAACGGGATCGTCTGGGTGAAATCGACCAGGCCGAAACCTTCCGGCGGGGCGATATTGATGATGCCCAGCGAGCCGTGGGTGAGTGCCTCCCACTTGTCGATCATCAGATAGATGATGTAGCCGACACACAGCGTGAAGATGGCGAAATAGTGCTCCTTGAGCCGCAGCGACACGATACCCACCACGAACCCGAACACCGCGCCGAACAGCCCGGCCGCGGCGAACGCCGGCCAGAACGGCCAGCCGTGATCGACGGTCAGAATGGCCACGACATAGGCGCCAATCGCAAAGAAGCCGCCGTGGGCCAGATTGAGCTGGCCGCAGTAGCCGGTGATGATGTTCATGCCGTAGACGGCGATCGCCCAGATGAAGGCCAGCGCCATCACATAGATGTGGTACTCGTTATCGGTGACCAGCGGAAAGACGACCGCCAAGGCCAGCAGCAGCCAGCGCATGGTCGAGCCGAGCAGAAAATCGATTGCACGGTTCATTAGCGCACCCCCTTGGTGAACAGGCCGGTCGGCTTGATCGACAGGATCACGACCAGAAGCACGAAGGCGATGACGTCCTTGTAGGTGCTCGACAGATAGAAGCCGCCAAGCGCTTCGGAAAAGCCGATGATCAGACCGCCGATGATCGCGCCCGGAATACTGCCCATGCCGCCCAGAATGATGATCACGAAGGCCTTGAGCAGCACCAGATGGCCCATGGCCGGATAGACCAGATTGATGGGCGCGAACAGCCCGGCGGCGACCGCGGCCAGCGCGCCGGCGATGGCGAAGGTCATCATCGCAACGCGGTTGGCATCGATACCCACCAGGAATGCGCCTTCACGATTCTGGGCCATGGCGACGATGGTCGCGCCGGTCATGGTCTTTTTGAGATACAGATGCAGCGCACCCATGAGCGAAAACGCACCGACGATGATCAGCAGCCGCTGCGCAGGCAGCGTCAGGCCGCCGATCTGCAGAATCTGGTTATAGGGCGATGCAATACGGCGGAAGTCCGCACCCCAGTACATCTGCACCACTGCCTCGAGAAACAGCAGGATGCCGATCGCCGCAATCTTGTCGTGGATCGGCGGCGCGTTGCGAAGCGGATGAAACACCAGCCTTTCGCAGATCACCGACATGGCGGCCACCACCACTGCGGCGGCGGCGATTGCGACCCAGTAGTTCAGGCCCAGGTCGGCCATGGTGAAATAACAGACGTAGGCGCCAACCATGTACAGCGCGCCGTGGGCGAAGTTGGGCACGTGCAGGATGCCGTAAACCAGCGTCAGCCCCAGGGCGACGAGCCCGTAGATGCTGCCGAGCGTCAGGCCGTTTAGAACCTGCTGAAGGAACAAATCCAAGACGGTCTCTCCCTATTGAGCGAACGAAGGGCAAAAGCCGTACACGGCGAACACGCCGGGCACGAAGAACAGAATCAAACCGGCGCTACGCACGACGGCCAGACCAAACCGGCAACAACAAAGGGAGGGTATACAGCGCAGCCTTGCCCCGGCACGAAGTTCGGCTGGGCTGGGCCATGCATTGCTGACCGACACAGGCGTATCGGCAACCGCGCATCGATCCGACGATCGCTCATGCGGTGATCTCCTCCGGTTGTATTTGCCGAATGTCCGGTAGCGTTTTTTTGTTTGCGATCTGGGTCGCGTGCCCCGGCGGCATTTTTCTTTTCTACGGCTCAAAGCTGCCACGCCCGCACAGCCCCGTCAACAGCTTAGTGAAACCCCGTTTCACTTGACTGATACAGCAATCGAATACGCCCAAACGTATGAAAGTGGCGATAAAAACCGCAAACGCTTTACGCGTGTGGCCTTGACGATCGAACGTTCGTCCGATGGCTGTTCGTACCGATCTTCAGGGTTAGGACGAAAGCAGCACAATCCCGACCACCGCATCGCTCGCCACAGCGCCTGCCGGGCCGATACCGCGCAATCGGCGCGCAACGAAGTCGATTGGCTGGCCCAGCGGGCATGCACTCACGGCCGCACGCACAGCGCAAGACGATACCCGTTACGCCCGGCGATCAAACCTCCAACCACTCCCGCCGCACGCTGTCGTCGGCCTCCAGGTCGGCCGGCGTGCCTTCGAACACGATCCGGCCGTGGCCCATCACATAGACCCGATGCGACACCCGCATGGCGATACTCAAACGCTGTTCGACCAGCAGCACGGAAATGCCCTTGTCGGCGATCGCGAGCAGAAAGTCGCCCACCTGGGAGACAATCTGCGGTGCCAGCCCCTCGGTGGGCTCGTCGATCATGATCAGCTTGGGGTCGCCCATCAGCGTGCGACACATGGTCAGCATCTGTTGCTCGCCGCCGGAGAGCAGATCCGCCTTCACATCGGCGCGCTCGGACAGGCGCGGGAACAGTTCGTAGGCATCCTGTAGCGACCAGCCGGTTTTCGCGCCCACCTTCTTGACCCCCATTTCGAGGTTTTCCTTGGTGGTGAGCCCGGAAAAGATCAGCCGATCTTCCGGCACGTAGCCGATACCGCGGCGCGCCACCTGGTGCGACTTGAGCCCGGCTACCGATTCACCATCGAACTCGATCGTGCCGTGCGGCGCGACCAGGCCCATGATTGCCTTGCAGGTGGTTGAGCGGCCCACGCCGTTCCGCCCGAGCAGGCTCACGATCTCGCCGCGGCCCACCTTGAAATCCACCCCCTGGAGGACGTGGCTCTTGCCGTAATAGGCATGCAAATCCTTGACTTCCAGCATATTCGCACTCATCACTAATGCGCCTCGCCCAGATAGGCTTCCTGAACCGCCGCGTTGGCGCGGATGGCTTCTGGCGTATCGCTGGCGATAATCTGCCCGTAAACGAGCACGCTGATGCGATCAGCCAGTTCGAATACCACCCCCATATCGTGCTCGACCATGAGCAGCGTCTTGTCCTGGGTGACTTCGCTGATCATCGCCATCGTATGGTCGCGCTCGGCCAGGCCCATGCCCGCCGTGGGTTCGTCCAGCAGAATCACGTCCGCGCCGCCGGCAATGGTGGTCCCGATTTCCAGGGTGCGTTGCTCGGCATAGGTCAGCAGCGAGGCCGGCACATCGCGGCGCGCCGACAGACCCAGCCGTTCCAGCCATTGTTCGGCGGCCTCGTTGAGTGCAGCCTGGCGGCCAACCAGATGCCAGAACGAGTACTTGTAGCCCTGGGCCCAGAGCAGCGAGCAGCGCAGGTTTTCGAACACGGTCATGTTCTGGAACAGGTTGGTGATCTGAAAACTGCGGCTGAGCCCGCGCCGGTTGATCTGATGCGGCGCCAACCCGCTGATGCGCTTGCCGTGCAGCGCGATCTCGCCTTCGCTCGGGGTATAGCGACCGCTGATCAGGTTGAACAAGGTGGACTTGCCGGCCCCGTTCGGTCCGATGATGGCATGCCGCTCCCCCGGGGCCACGGCCAGATCCACGCCGCGAATGATCGGCGTTTCGCCAAAACGCTTGTGCACGTTCGCCAGTTTGAGTGCATCGCTCATGTTTTCGCTCCCGTGGCCTGCATCGATCGGTTCACCCCGGCCCAGCGGGCACGCACTACGCGGGCCGTCGCGAGCACGCCGGCGATGCCCACCGCCAGGCCCAGCAGTGCCACCAGCCACGACCACAGGCTCGTGGCGTTGATCTGCATATAGAACAGCTCGATCGGGCTGGACGGGTCATAGGCCAGCGATAGCTGGTAGCCCATCTCGACCACCGCAACCAAACCGGCGATCGCCAGCAGTGCCGGCAGCAGAACCAGCAGATAGGACGGCAAGAGCCGCCAGAGCAAGCCCGCACGCCAGGGCGCGGCATGGGCATAGATCACGCCGGCAATCCCGCCCGGCGCATACATCACCATGAACACGAACATGAGCCCGAAATAAAGGATCCAGCCTTCCGAGAAACCACTCAGCGCGGTATGCATATAGGTCACCAGCACCGCGCCGATGATCGGCCCGAAGAACAGACCCACCCCGCCGATGAACGTCATCAGCAGCACAGCCCCCGACTGCACCAGCCCCACGTTGGGCGCGGTCATGATCTCGAACATGATCGCGAACAGACCGCCCGCGATACCGGCAAAGAAGCCCGACAGCGAGAACTGGATGAAGCGAGCGATAGTGGTGTTGTAACCCACGAACTGGGCACGCTCGGGGTTGTCGCGTACCGCGTTGGAGATACGGCCCAGCGGCGTCTTGGTCAACAGATACATCGCCACCGCAGCAATCACCGTCCATGCCCCGATCAGGTAATAGACCTCGATCGACGGCCCGTAGCTGAAGCCGAACAGGGTGACGTCGGTCACGCGATTGCCGGAGATGCCGCTTTCACCGCCAAAGAAGTCGGTGAACATGTTGGCGCTGGACTCGACCATGGAGCCGATGCCCAGCGTGATCATGGCGAACGTCACGCCGGCCCGGCGGGTCGAGATCGAGCCAAAGATGATGCCGAAGGCCAGCCCGCCAACGCCGCCAACCAGCGGCATCAGCTCCAGCGGAAACTGCCAGACCTCGTCATTGACCGCCCGGATCGCATGCAGGGTGAAGAACCCGCCCAGGCCGAAATACACCGCATGCCCGAAGGAGAGCATGCCCGCCTGGCCCAGGAGCATGTTGTAGGACAGCGCGAAGATGATGAACACGCCCATCTGGCTCATCATCGAAATCGAGCTGCTCGAGGTGAAGATATAGGGCAGTACGACGATGACCAGCGCAAACAGCGCCCAGACGCCGATATGCCATAAAAGCGCCGTGCGCGAAGATTGGGAATGACTCATGACTCGCGCGCCCCCATCAGCCCACGCGGGCGAAAGATCAGAATCAGCACCATCATCAGATAGGGCAGCATCTGGCCGATACGCGACAGATCGATATGGGCCAGCCCACCGGCGATGTTTGCACCGTCAAGCCCCAGCCCGACCGCAGCCAGCAGATCGGCAATGGAATAGTTCAGGCTTACGGCAAAGGTCGTCACCAGGCCGATGATCAGCGAGGCCGCAAGCGCGCCGCCGAGCGATCCCAGACCGCCGAATACGACCACCACGAACACGATCGGCCCCATGGAAAACGCCATGCCCGGTTCGGTGATGTAGTAGTTGCCGGCCATCACCCCGGCCAGCCCCGCCAGGCCGGTACCGAAGGCGAATACCAGCGTAAAGATACGCGGCACGTCGTGCCCGAGCGCGCCCACCATTTCGGGATGCGATAGCGCTGCACGAATGATCATGCCCACACGCGTACGCACCAGCAGCAGATAAATGGCCGCGAACATGGCGATGGCAACGAACAGGATGAACGCGCGATAAGCCGGGAAGCTGGTACCGAACAGCGTGAACAGGGTGAAATCGAGCGACGGCGGAATGGCGTAGTTGACCGGGATCTGGCCCCAGATCAGCACCACCAGCTCATCGATGACGTAGACCAGGCCAAAGGTCAGCAGCAGTTCAGCCACATGCCCATGCTTGTGCACGTTGCGCAGGCCGAAGCGCTCGGTAAGCGCGCCGAGAAACCCCACGAACAGGGGCGCGAGAATCAGCGCCACCCAGAAATTGGTATACGAGCTGATCGTATAGGCGCAGTAGGCGCCAAGCATGTAAAAGCTGGCATGGGCGAAGTTGAGCACGCCCATCATGCCGAAGATCAGCGTCAGGCCGCTGGCCAGCATGAACAGCAACATGCCGTAGAGCAGGCCGTTCAAGACCGAAAAAACAATGGATTCGAGCATCACCGGGGACCCCGCGACGGCGAAATGGGAGAGCGTCGGGCGCACGAGGCACCCGGCGCTTGCGCCGGGGCCCCGCCACCGTCATGCCGGCCGGCTGCAACCGCACCGGCCGGCGATCAAGCGTGATCGCAGTTGATCAGCTCGAGGGACGCTTCATTTCGCAGACGCTGTCGACCGCGGTACTGGCCGCATCGAGCTTGGCGTCCATGACCCAGCCCAGGCCGGTGCCTTCCGAGTCGTACTTGGGATAGTCTTCGGAGAAGGTCGAGATGAACAGCGGCTGGAGCAGCTGATGGTCCTGTTCGCGCATGGTCACCGTGCCGAACGGCGTTTCCATGGTCATGCCTTCCAGCGCACGGGCCACGGCCAGCGGCTCGGTACTGCCGGCCTTTTCCATGGCTTTTTGCAGCATGTCCATCTGCGTCTTGATACGCAGGTAGTAGAACTCGATACCGTCGTAGCGCTGCTCGAATTCCTCGAGAATTTCACGCAGTTCCGGCGCTTCGTAATCCTCGACCAGATTCTCCTGCCATTCGGTGAGCATCTTCACGTGCTCGGCACCCGCCTTGCCCAGGGCCGTGGGCGTGCCCAGACCGCCGGCATAGTAGGTGAACCAGTCCACATCCAGACCTGCCTGTGCACCGGCCTTGACCAGCAGCGACAGGTCGTTACCCCAGTTGCCGCTGATTACCGTATCCGCGCCGGAAGACTGAATCTGCGAGATATACGGCGAAAAGTCCTTCACCTTGCCGACCGGATGCAGCACATCGCCGACGATTTCGATATCCGGACGCTTCTCCTTGAGCATTTCCTTGGCGATACGCGAGATCGCCTGGCCATGCGAATAGTCCATGTTGATCAGGAAGACTTTCTTGATGTCGTCCTGCTCGGCCATGTAGTCGGTGATCGCCTGCAGCTTCATGGCGCTGTTGGCATCGAAACGAAAATGCCAGAACGAGCATTTCTCGCCGGTCAGGGCCGGGTCCACGGCCGCATAGTTCAAAAAGACCATGCGGTTGTCCGGGTTGCGGCGGTTATGCTTTTCCACGCCGTCCACCAGGGCCCCGCCCACGTGCGAGCCGTTGCCCTGGGTGATGTAGTGCACGCCTTCGTCCGCCGCCTCGCGCAGAATCTGCAGCGATTCCTGCGCGCTCGACTTGTTGTCGTAGCCGATGATCTCGACATCCTTGCCGAGAATGCCGCCGTCGGCGTTGATGCGCTCGGCCAGATACTTGAAGTGCTTTAGGCCGGCATCGCCCACGTTGGCGAACGGACCCGAGAGCGGATCGATATAGCCGATCTTGATGGTGTCGTCAGCTGCGCTGCCAAGCGTTGGCACAGCCAGCGCCGCTGCAACCCCTACTGCCGCCACGGCCCGTCGCACGAGCCCCTTGTAGTGCTTCATTGCGTCTCCTCCGGTTTGTTTTAGCGTGGCTTTTGCCACTTGTTATCGATGCCTGGCACATCGTGGAATTGAAACTAGCACCCTCTGATCGGCAACGCCAACAGTATGTGCTGCATACCGCTATCTGCCCGACAACCCAATGCTCGCAACTGCTTGAACGATCGTTCGCAATTTGCTGAAACACAGTTTCATCAACATTGACGCCCCCCGGGCCTTGTGTAGAATTCCACGCGCGATCAAAGGAGATAAAAATGACAACGGCCGCGATTAAACGATTCGACAACCGCACGGTGATCGTCACCGGTGCGGCCAGCGGCATCGGCCGCGCCAGCGCTATTCGCTTTGCCCAGGAGGGCGCCCGCGTGGTGCTTGTGGACCGCGAAGAAACCGCCCTGCAGGCGGTCATGAGCGAGCTTGCCGGTAGCGGTCACGAAATCGCTGCGCTGGATGTTCGCGACGAAGCTGCGGTCACCGCGCTGGCGGATCGGATCGCGGCCGAGCACGGCGCCATCCACGTCCTTTGCAACAATGCCGGCATCGCCGGCGGCGACTATGCCCCGGTGACCGATAACGATCTGGACACCTGGCGCGACGTGGTCGACGTGAATCTATTCGGAACCATGCATTTTACCCGCGCGGTCGGACGGCATATGCGTGATGCCGGCGCAGGCGCGATCGTGAACACCGCTTCGGTGGCCGGGGTGCGCTCGGGCGCGGGCGGCAATGCCTACAGCGCCTCGAAAGCCGCCGTGATCAACCTCACCCAGACCAGCGCCTGCGACCTAGGCCAGTACAACGTCCGTGTGAACGCGGTCTGCCCGGGGCTGGTCAAGACCGGCATGACCAAGTCGGTATTCGACTATGCCGAAGCCAACGACAAGGCCCACAAACTCGGCGCGCGCTGCGAACTGCGTCGCTATGGCCGGCCGGAAGAGCTGGCCGCGGCGATCACGTTTCTTGCCAGCGACGACGCCAGCTTCATTACCGGCCAGGCGCTGCCGGTCGACGGCGGCAATACCGCCTCGCTGAACATGCCGGGCATGAAGGTCTGATCGTGTTTCCCGTCATGTCGCATCGCCTGCAGTTGGCGCCACCGCGGTGGCTCCATACGGGATGGCGATGCGTAAACATCGGTGCCATCATGGCGCCCTTCGCTCGTCGCCGAGTGCGAGTTGCCGTTTCCACCGACGGCGTACGCGCTCACTAGTGGTGCGGCGAGCCAGCCGAGAGCAATAACGATATGAGTGAAGAAACAGAACGCGACGTCATGGAGTACGACGTACTCATCGTGGGCGCGGGCCCCGCGGGCCTGTCGGCCGCCTGCCGTCTCAAGCAGAAAAGCCCGGAACTGGAAGTCTGTATCGTCGAAAAAGGCTCCGAGGTCGGGGCCCATCTGCTGTCTGGCGCGGTCTTCGAGCCGCGCGCGCTTGACGAACTCTTCCCCGACTGGAAGGAAAAAGGCGCGCCGTTGAACGTGCCGGTCACGCGTGACGAAATCTATTTCTTCACCAGTGAAAGCAAGGCCACGAAGATGCCCAACGCCTTCGTGCCGGCACCGATGCACAACGAAGGCAACTATGTCATCTCGCTGGGCCAGCTCGGCCGCTGGCTGGGCGAACAGGCCGAAGCTCTGGGCGTGGAAATCTACCCCGGCTTCGCCGCGCAGACGCCTATCATCGAAGACGGCGTGGTCAAGGGCATCGTTACCGGCGAAATGGGCGTCGGCAAGAACGGCGAACCCAAGGACAGCCATGTCCCCGGCATGGAGCTGCGCGCCAAGTACACCTTCTTCAGCGAGGGCTGCCGTGGCCATATCGGCAAGCAGCTGATTCGCGAATTCGAGCTCGACAAGGACGTCGACCCGCAGCACTACGGCATCGGCCTCAAGGAAATCTGGGAAATCGACCCGGAGAAGCACGAGCCCGGCCTTGTGATTCACGGTGCCGGCTGGCCGATCCATCTGTCCGGCAGCGGCGGTTCCTTCCTGTATCACCTGGAAGACAACCGCGTGGCCGTCGGCCTGATCGTGGATCTGAACTACGAAAACCCCTATCTGTCGCCGTTCAAGGAATTCCAGCGCTTCAAGCACCACCCGAAGATCGCCCAGTATCTGGAAGGCGGCAAGCGCGTATCCTACGGCTCCCGTGCCATCACCAAGGGCGGACTCAATTCGCTGCCGAAGATGACCGTGCCCGGCGCGGTGCTGCTCGGCTGCGATGCCGGCACGCTGAACTTTGCCAAGATCAAAGGCAATCATACGGCCATGAAGTCCGGCATGCTCGCCGCCGAAGCCGCGGCCGAGGCACTGGCGGGCGGCGGCGAAGGCCATGACGAGCTCACCGGCTACACCGACGCCTTCAAGGCCAGCTGGGTTTACGAAGAGCTCTATGCCAGCCGCAACTTCGGCGCCTCGCTGCACAAGTTCGGTACCTTCAAGGGCGGCGCGCTCAACTATATCGAGCAGAACTGGTTCAAGGGCAAGGCACCGTGGAACTTCCACGACACCACGCCCGACTATGCGGCCACCAAGCCGGCCGATCAGTGCACCGAGATCGAGTATCCCAAACCCGACGGCAAGCTATCGTTCGATATCCTGTCGTCGGTGCATCTGTCGAACACCGGCCACGAGGAAGACCAGCCCTGTCACCTCAAGCTGACCGACCCGTCGATCCCGATCGAGCACAATCTGCCCAAGTACGCAGAACCGGCCCAGCGCTATTGCCCGGCGGGCGTATACGAAGTGGTCAACGGCGACGACGGCAAGCCGCGCTTCCAGATCAACTTCGCCAACTGCGTACACTGCAAGACCTGCGATATCAAGGATCCGTCCCAGAACATCACCTGGGTGCCGCCGGAAGGCGGCGGCGGGCCGAAGTATTCGGCGATGTAGGCACGGGCGCTACGGTTTGTTCGTCGAACGATGCCGTGGCGACCGATTGTTTTTAAAGACATAGCGACAAGAGAACCGACACATGAAAGTACTGGTGAGCGTCAAGCGCGCGATCGACTACAACGTGCGCATCCAGATCAAGCCGGACGGCTCCGGCGTCGTCGAGAACGGCGTCAAGCACAGCATGAACCCGTTCGACGAAATCGCCGTCGAACAGGCCATGCGCTGGAAGGAAGCCGGCAGCGCGGATGAAGTCGTGGCCGTGACCATCGGCCCGGAAGCCGCCAAGGAACAGCTGCGCAGCGCGCTGGCCTTCGGCTGCGACCGCGCGATCCACGTCAAGACCGACGAGCCGGTACAGCCGCTCACCGCCGCACGCGTGTTCGAAGCGCTGGCCAAGAAGGAAGAGCCCAAGGTCTTTCTCATGGGCAAACAGGCCATCGACGACGATTCCAACCAGACCGGCCAGATGACCGCCGCCCTGCTGGAATGGCCGCAGGCGACGTTCGCCTCCGAAATCGAACTCGACGGCGAAACCGCCAAGGTCACCCGCGAGATCGATGCCGGCCTGGAAACGCTGGATATCGACCTGCCCGGCGTGATCACCGCCGACCTGCGTCTGAACGAGCCGCGCTATCTCAAGCTGCCGGACATCATGAAGGCGAAGAAGAAACCGATCGAAGACACCAGCCTCGACGACCTCGGCGTGGAACGCGCCGCGATGCTCGAAACCGTCAAGACCGTGGCCCCGCCGGAGCGTGGCGGCGGCATCAAGGTTGAATCGGTCGACGAACTGGTCAGCAAACTCAAGGAAAAGGGCCTGCTATGAGCAACAAGATTCTGATCATCGCCGACTACCTCAACGGCGAACTCAACCAATCCACCGCGCGCGCGGTCACCTGCGCCCAGCAGATGAGCCCCACCGCGATCGACGTGCTCGTACTCTGCGACGACGGCGCCAATATCGCCGCCTCCGCGGCCAACATCGAAGGCGTGACCAAGGTGCTGCAGGCCGATAACGATGCCAACAAGCATCCCACGGCCGCCGCCCTGGCCCCGCAGATCGCCGCCGCCGCACAAAGCGGTGAATACAGCCACGTGCTGGGCCCGAACACCACCTTCGGCAAGGACCTGATGCCGCGCGTGGCTGCCAAGCTGGGTGTGGCCATGATCACCGACATCATGGCCGTGCATTCCGCGCATGAGTTCGACCGCCCGATCTATGCCGGCAACGCGATCATCACGGTGAAGGCGCCGGAAGATCAGGTGCTGGTGGCCTCGGTGCGCTGTGCCTCCTACCCGGCCGCGGCCGAGGGCGGCAACGCCGAAATCGAAACCCTGAGCCTGGACGCCGAGATTCCGTCGCATACCCGCTTCGTGAACCTCGAACAGGCCAAGAGCGATCGTCCCGATCTGCAGACCGCGCCCAAGGTCATCTCCGGCGGTCGCGGCGTCGGCAGCGAAGAGAACTTCAAGATCATCTACGACTTCGCCGACAAGATCGGCGCGGCCGTGGGTGCTTCGCGTGCCGCCGTCGACGCGGGCTTCGTGCCCAACGACATGCAGGTCGGCCAGACCGGCAAGATCATCTCGCCCGAGCTGTACATGTGCTTCGGCATCTCGGGTGCCATCCAGCATCTGGCCGGCATCAAGGACGCGGGCACGATCGTGGCCATCAACAAGGATGAAGAAGCCCCGATCTTCGAAGTGGCCGATATCGGCCTCGTCGGCGATCTGTTCGAAATCATCCCGGAACTCGACAACGCCGTCAGCTGACCCAAGCGTCCAGCATGGTTTGTCGACCGGTATCCACGGCGCTCATTTGCGGGCGTCGTGGGTACCGGTTTTTTATTGCGAGAGAGAGTGAGTGAGGAGAATGTCGTGCAAATCATAGAAAACATCGACGCCCTGCAGGCGCTGGTGGGCGAGGAAGTGGGCGTCAGCGACTGGCTGCTGATCGACCAGGCCCGTATCAACCAGTTTGCCGATGCCACCGAAGATCATCAGTGGATTCATGTCGACGTCGAGCGCGCCGAGCGCGAATCGCCGTTCGGCGCGCCGATCGCGCACGGCTTTCTCACCCTGTCGCTGCTGCCGCAGCTGACCAGCCAGATCCGGCGTATCGAAGGCGTGACCACCACGGTCAACTACGGCCTGGACAAGGTACGTTTCATCGCCCCCGTGCCGGTGGATTCGAAAGTGCGCGCCCGTCAGAAGCTCGAAACCGTGGAGCCGCGCGGCGACAACCGCTATATGCTGCACAACACGGTCACCATCGAAATCGAAGGCAGCGACAAGCCGGCCTGTATCGCCCAGTCGCTGTCGCTCATCATTTTCTAATCACGAAGGGATTGCCCCATGGCCCAACCGGAACTCGACAGCGGTCACATCCGCGTCGCCCTCACCGACGGCGTGCTGCGCATGACGATCGACCGCGCCGACAAGCGCAACGCCCTCACCGGCGCGATGTATGCCGACATGCAGCGCGTAGTCGATCACGCCCGCAGCAACGACGAGGTACGCACGCTGCTCATCGATAGCGCCGGCGACATGTTCTGTGCCGGCAACGATATCGGCGATTTCGCCAACGCCACGCCCGAAAGCCGTGCCGAAAGCGGCGGCGGGCCGGCGATGAAGTTCATCAAGGCGCTGATTGCGCTGGACAAGCCGATCCTTATCGCCGTCCAGGGGCAGGCCACCGGTATCGGCACCACCATGCTGCTGCATGCCGACCTTGTCATCGCCAACGAAAGCGCGCGTTTCTATACCGCCTTCATCGATCTCGCCCTGGTCCCGGAAGCCGGCTCCAGCCTGCTGCTGCCGGCGCTGGTCGGACGCCAGAACGCGGCCCGTCTGCTGCTGGCCGGCGATACCGTCGACTCTGAAGAAGCCCTGCGCATGGGCCTGATTGCCTATCGCGTGCCCGACGCCGAACTCGCCGATCGCGCCACCGCGATTGCCGAAAAGCTCGCCGCCAAACCGCCGGAGGCCGTACGGCTGAGCAAACAACTGCTGCGCCAGGGCATGGGCAGCGACGACCTGGGCGGCCAGATCGAGCGCGAAATCACCCACTTCAGCGAGCGCCTGTTCTCGGACGAAGTGCGCGGCATCATGAACAAATTCCTGCAGCGCAGGAAATAGGGTTTTCGCCCACCTGAGCCACCAAAGCCGCTCCCTTAACGGAGCGGCTTTTTTATAGCGGGAACCAGCTGTGGCAAACTCGGCCGGGTGGATGCGATCCAATCAGATCGCCCACGACTGGAAATTGTCATCCAGTTACGAGAAGCTTGTAAACGCCATCTTTTTCGAATAAGCGCCATGTCTTTCGCCGCCCGAGACGCCCTGGCCTCCGAGCTCACAGCCCTGTTCACGGCCGAGAGCCGGCTGTACCGTCTCGCCGGCAACGCCGGGTTGTCGGCGCTCATGGTCGAACGCTGGCAGGGACAGGAAGCGCTGTCTTCGGTACATCCCACACGGATCGTGGTGCTCTCGCCCGATGCCCAGCTTTCGCTCACCGATTTCCTCGGCGAACCGCTGACCCTGATCACCACGCTCGCCGACGGCAGTGACTGTGCGCGCACCGGGCTTGTACGCGACGCCGAGCTGTTGTCCTGCGACGGCGGGCTTGCCCGCTACCGACTGACCACCGTGCCCTGGCTGTGGTATCTCACCATCGGCCGCCACAACCGCGTATTCCAGGACAAGACCGTCATCGAGATCGTCGAACAGGTGTTTGCCGACTACGCCGCGATCGCCCACTGGCAGCTCGCCGACGATGTCAGCGAATTCCTGGCCGACACCCGGGCCCGCAGCTATTGCGTCCAGTATCGCGAATCCGATTACGACTTTATCGCTCGACTGCTCGCTGAAGAAGGCCTGGGCTTTCATTTCGTCACCGACGACGAAGCGCCCGCCGGCCACAGCCTCGTGCTGTTCGCCCAGTCTGCCCATCGCCCCGAAGATGCCACCTCCGCCAGCGGACTCGGCGACGAGGGCATTCGTTTTCATCGCGCCGCCAGCCAGGAACCCCAGGACGCCATCCAGCAGTTCGGCGCCACCCGGACGCTGCCGTATGCGCGGCTGTCGTCCACCAGCTTCGACTACAAGCGCAAGGCCAATGCCAGCGCCGGGCTGGCCACCCAGGCCCGCTACGGCGCCGACGACGCCCCCATGCTCGAAGCCTACGACTATGCCGGTCCCTATGCCTGGGCCAGCGACGGCGAGGCCGAGCGCTATACCCGCCTGGCCCTGGAAGCCGCCGAAGCCCGCACCAAGACCTGGCACGGCGAGTCCAGCGTACGCACGCTCGCCTGTGGGCATGTCTTCACCCTCACCGAATCCAATCTCGATGCCCTGTCGAGCGCCACCGGCGATGCCGACGAACGCAAACGCCAGTTCCTGGTGCTGAATGTGTCCCATGTCGGCATCAACAACCTGCCCAATGATCTGGCCAAGCGCATCGAAGCACGGCTGGGCCGGATACCGGCGGCCCACGGCGAACAGGCCGATGCCGAGCTGCTCGCCCAGGCCAAGAAGACCGGCTATGCCAACCGCTTCGACGCCATCCGTCGCGACGTGCCCTGGCGGCCGGTGCTGGCCGACGACACCGGCCTGCGCTTCAATCCGCGCCCGACCGCCCCGGGGGCCCAGACCGCCACCGTGGTCGGCCCCGACGGCGCGACCGCCCCGGCCGGCGCGGACGCGCTGCATACCGATGCGCTGGGACGGATCAAGGTACGTTTTCACTGGCAACGCGGCGACACCCCCGACGACCGGCTGAGCTGCTGGATCCGCTGTGCCCAGCGCGATGCCGGGTCCGGCCATGGCCAGCAGTTCATCCCGCGTATCGGCCAGGAAGTGCTGGTACGTTTTCTCGGCGGCGATATCGACCGCCCCGTGATCACCGGCAGCCTCTATAACGGCCAGGGCGAAGCCGGAACCCCGACCACCCCGGGCGGTACCCAGCGTGAAAACGATACCTCCGCCTATCAGCAAGCCAGCGATCACGCCCCCTCCGCCCAGGGCAACCTGGCCGGTGGCCAGGCCCCGGCCTGGCACGGGGCAGCATCCGCTGATGCCGATCATCGCAATGCCGCAGCCCTGTCCGGCACCAAGACCCAAGAGTTCGGCGGCACCGGGCATAACCAGCTCGTCTTCGACGATACCGATGGCCAACAGCGTATCCAGCTGGCCACCACCCAGGCCCATAGCCAGCTCAACCTCGGCCATCTGATCCACCAGGCCGACAACTTCCGCGGCAGTTTTCGGGGCACCGGCTTCGAGCTACGCACCGATGCCTATGGCGCCGTGCGCGGCGAACGCGGCGTATTGCTATCGACCTACGGCATCCAGCCCAACGAACCCGCCGGCGACTTCACCGCCGGCCAGGCCCTGCTCAAACAGGCCAACCAGCTCGGTGCCAGCTATAGCCAGATTGCCAGTACGCATACCACCACGGCGCTTGCGGCCCATCTGGGCGCCGCGAAGGCGAATCAGTCGACAATAGACGAGCAGGCCAGCCCGCTCGCAGCTTTACTGAAAACCGCGCAAGGGCAAGTGGACGCCGCCGACTGGACAAAAGCCACCGCCGACGCCGACAACAAGAACACCGCCCTCGCCGACACCCAACGCCCCCACCCGGCCGATCCGATCCTGGCGATCGCCGCCAAGGCCGGCCTGGGCGTGGTCGCCGGCCAGGACGTGCACTGGCACGCGGAGGAAACGCTCACCGTCGCCAGCGGCGCCGACAGCAACTGGGCCATCGGCGAACGCCTGCATGTCCACAGCGGCCAATCGATCGGCGTGTTGGCCGGTGTGCAGGGCTCCGGCGAGGGCTTGAAGCTCATCGCCGGCCAGGGCGATCTGGACCTGCAGGCCCAGGCCGATCAGATGAAGGTACAAAGCAAGGACAGCCTCAAGATCGCCAGTGCCAACGCCGAAGGCGAGTTCGCAGGCAAAAAGGCCGTCAAGCTGGCTACGGCCGGCGGTGCATCCGTCACCCTCGAAGGCGGCAAGATTACTGTGGCGTGTCCCGGGACCTTAACCGTCCATGCGGGGAACAAGGTGTTTACGGGCGGGGCATTCCTTGACAGGCGTCCGATGTCTTTCCCGAAAAACGATTTCTGTCTTTCCTGCTTTTTGAAAGCCGCCAAGTCCGGTAGTCCGCTCGTCCCGGCATGAGCTCGATGACTCAATATGCGCTTTTTGATGGCGGCGTGATCGCCGGGACATCGGCCAGCTCTACGCTAAGTGACCACCCAAGCGCGCACCCGCTGTACGCGGACCTCGGTGCTGAAGCCGCTGCGGTCGGGCCTTGGCTGGCTGAAGCCGACGCAGCAATCCGTGAGCTGGTAACTACCCTACGGGCTGATGAAACACGCAGTGTGGGTGTGAGCGTTCTTGAGATTTCGGCCGTGTCTTTTTCGCGGCTGGTCGATCACTTTAAGTCGCTACGCTTCATTCAAACACGCTCAGGCGCGCGCAAGTACTTCCTTCGCTATGCAGACGGACGTGCGATCGCTTCTCTTTGGAACGTCTTACTCGAACCACAACGTTTAGCGTTACTTGGACCGATCGCCGCTTGGGAATTCACTACCCCGCATGGGCAGAGGAAAAAAATCGCCGCAACGCAGCTTGCCAACGATACGCCTCCGGCCATGCTCCCGATCCGCCTAAACCCTAAGCAATTCAATAATTTGCTCGACGAATCCCGCACCGGCGAGCTATTGGCGACGACTATAGATATGTTCCCGGAACTCCGAACAGTGCCTGCCAACGAGCGTTACGGCCTCGCCCAGCAAGCCCGGACATGGCTATCTACGCGACACATCGAACACGATACGCTGCGACTAGCGGTGACCGCGACTTGCCTGCGCACACGCGGGGCAGCCCTGGATGATCAATCCTTTGAGCAAGTTGTGAGCCAGGCAAAAGAGACAGCGCAACTCGACGCCGTACTGGCGTGGTATGGAAAAGTCTAAGGACGAAGTACGGCTGACAGCTCGTGAACGAAGTAAGTGAGACACGTTGACGTTTAAGACGTAGATATCCGCAGGCAAGCGAAACCTAGGGGCGCTTCAATCGTGAAACGGAGAATTAAGAGAATGTTGAACGCAACCAAGCGCTTTTTTTTTACATTAATTGTACTGCTTATCACGATCAGCAGTACTGCATGCCAAGGCCAGGCAGCGAAATCGACGGAAAAGAGTGGCGTGGCTGTGGGGGTTACCGGTGTTGATTACCTTGCGGATCATCTGAGTGTGCAACGATTCAACGTGAACGGTATCGTCGGCGGACGCGCAGGTAAGGGGGGAAGCACTTCCTGTTGCGGGACGCTACCGAAAAAATGGCAGCCTGGCATGACGGTCGAAATTAAATGGAACGTCACAAATTGGCGTGATTGCAGCGGAAAGGATTACTCAGCGATCGTGCCAGTAGAAGAATATGACTCACCAGAGCATTTATACGTCAACTTCTTGCCTGACAATAAAGTACGTGTTGTATCCACACCTTATTACCCGGAAAAAGCTAATCAACCTGGGTCGGAATATCCAATAAAAATTTCGATACCACAAAAACAACCATGGAAGAAATATCCACCACGCCAACACTGCCCTGATAGTTTTAAATAGTATCTAGCCTAGGACGTTCATGATGGAAACCAGCGTCGAGAGCCACCCGATTTCGCTGACGCCTGGCATTAGTCCGGTGCTCCCTCTTCGAATTCCACAAAGTGATCGGTGCGAAACATCAGTACAAATCGGCGTTTTTTTTGACGGGACCGGAAACAATAAAGATTGGGACGGGGCCAGCGATTGTAATGCGGGCGATGGGTCCCAAGCTTCTCGCAAGAAAGATAGCAACGTCGCAAGACTGTTCTACGCATATCCCGCCGACCCTAACGAAAGTTATTACCCGCTTTATATTGCAGGTGTCGGGACGCCCTTCCCGCCAATCGGCGAGGTAGATCCTGCTACCTTCGGCCTTGCTTTCGGCGAGGGCGGCGAAGGCCGCATCAATTTTGCTTTACTTCACGTCTTAGACTCGTTACAGAGAACGTTGTCGAATGCCACTCGCTCGACATATAGCCACGAAGACACCTTAAAATACTGCAGAGATAACGGGCGCAGCGAGAATAAGTACTTTTTTAGCCGAGAAGCCCAGCGTATAGCGACACTTTCTCGTGAAGTCGAAAAGCCTAGAATTACCGAAATCTTCATTGATGTGTTCGGCTTTTCTCGTGGCGCTGCCGAAGCGCGCGTATTCTGCACGTGGCTCAACGAGTTATTCCAGGGCAACACGCTTTGCGGCATCCCGGCTAAGGTCCGAATGCTGGGAATCTTCGATACCGTAGCGTCAGTGGGCATTCCTACCAGCACTCAGGGGATAGGCACCTATACGAGTGGCCATATGGCCTGGGCGACGCCGGATAACCTGCAGATCGCGCCGTGCGTTGAGAACTGCGTGCACTATATTTCAATGCACGAGAATCGGCCTTCTTTCCCACTGGATCGAATAACACGGCCCGATGGATCGCTACCGCCAAACGGTCATGAATATGCCTTTCCAGGCATGCATTCAGACGTGGGCGGCGGATACGCACCTGGCGAGCAGGGACGCGGCAGGCTCGAAGGGCTAGATGCACAAGACAGCGAGAAACTATCGCAGATCCCTTTGAATTACATGTTGAAAGCGGCCCAAGACGCGAAGGTACCCCTCGATGTCGATCTTGCGTTCGCACAGTCGGAAAGTGGTGGCGATCCGTTCAGGGTGGACGCGGGCCTTCAGCAAGCGTACGAGGCTTTCTCTGAGGCGATGGGCTCAGAAGCACGCGTACCGAGGGATTGGTTAATGCCTTACTTGAAATGGCGTGTCGCTCGCACGTCAAGCTATCCGAACCTGCCTTGGCGCCAGCGGGCATCGCAAGACGATATTAATGATCTCATCGGTGCGAATGAGATTCTGAAATCAGACATCGAAGCACTTGACGAGGCCGGCGGTTTCTGGAAAACGACTAGCGATGTCGCCTTGAATTTGCTATTTCGCTGGCACGAGACAGACACCGAACATGTGCGCCGTCTCGCGCCAGAAGCCAGGGACGTGCTTGGGCGGGCAAGAGAAAACCCGACGATCAGTGGCGAGGAAGCGACGATGTTCGGTATCTATGCTCACGATTCTTTTGCCGGATTCAGGCCATTTGACACCGAAATCAACACCTATCTGTTTGGCTGTCGGGATTTAATGCCGGGCTCTTGGGAGCCTGAAGGCTATTTACGCTATCGTCGCTTTTACAGGGGTACCAACGAGGAGCTAACGTTCAACATGCGTAACGACCCCAGCAAACCCTGGGAGCGCGAGATACGTTATGCCAGTACTGAATCACCCGACTCACGAAGAACCACTGAGCTCAGCTAAAGCCGAGAAAAGCTGCACGGGCCTGTCCGTAACATGACCGGCGTGAATGATGGGCGTTTACACGGTCACCTGTGGTGGAGCGTGATGGCAGTGCTGTATACCGGCTTCAGCGGTGCGGCAGCCGTCTATTCGACCGCATGTTTTGTCGGCTCGGGCTGTGGTTATGCCGCGGTGGCGGTATTGCCCATCGGATTCGTGCTCACCGCTATTACGTTGGGCATTGGGGTTGTGGTAATTCGCGCGGCTACGCGTCGCTACCATGCTGGTTTACGCGTATCCGGAATGCTCATCATCGCGATTACGCTGCTCTTGCCTCTCTCTATGGTCGCCTGGATCATGCGGTGAGATATCGATCCAGGCTGACGGTGCAGCGACAAAGCGTCATTCTTAACGACGTACCGCTCGTATACCGCCGTCATATAGCTAGTTCAGATATGGACACGCCCGCCGACCCGACTACGCCCGCGCCGGAGCTAAAGCGATGAATAGACAAAACTCCCGTGCACAGCGTTTTTTCGCAGCCCATAGCGGCCGCTATACGAACTTTGGTAATTATAGCTGTAGGTTGATCGTTATTGTCGCGCTCTCCCTAACAACTTTGGCTTGCCAAGCACAGGACCAAAGTTCATCCGGGAAAGAAAAACCACCCCAAGAAGGCGAGGAGGTTTATCTGACTTTGCTTGGGTACAACTATACCGATCACGGCATCAGCGACTACGAGGTTAACGGCGCCTGGGGAGGAGATGTACGATTGAGCACGGCTACAGCAGGCGGTAGCAAAGGTACGTGCTGTGTACGCTGGCGCGTGGGTCAGGAACTACCGGTCACGGTTAATGTCCGCTGGGTGTCCGATGTATGCCTGTGGACGAAGCGAGTTTCAGGCCAGAACTTCACTAACACCAAGATCAAATGGAGCGAGAAAGAGGTTCAGGTCACCGAACCACCCCAAGGCATACCGCATTATTTTCAGACACATTTTTATCCCGACGGCCGTATCGAAGTGGCCGTCGCCGATGACTACACCCCACCCCGCCTGAAATTGCCCGTGACCGAAAAGAACCAACGTCCCGGCGCTGATCCTTGGCCTCGCTGCACGGAGACACAGCTCAAAGAGTGGCAAGACGGATAGGCACAGCGGCTAACGAATGTGGCGACAATGTCGGCGTGGCAGCACTGAGCCGCCACGCTTTGTCAGCCTCGCTCACGCCACCACGATCATCCGAGGCTGGCATCGCGAATACAACGAAGAGCTGACCCTCTCCCCAATAACCGAGCATTCAGACTTGGAAAAATCAGGCCTGTTCGCCGATGGCCGGCACGTCGGCGATTTCGACGGCTGGCCCGTTACCTGGAGAAGGAACTCCGAGATCTAACGCGCGGCCGCTGCTCGCCTGTAGGCAATCGCCATGAAAAAAAGCGCGACTCGCCATGGACGAGCCGCGCTCTTGTGAGCCGGCATGCGTTTGCATGCATGCCGAACTTCAGCCTTCATGCCTTACGAGTCGATCTCGCCCAGCAGGTCGTCGCAGGCTTTTACGCAGCGGTTGCAGGCTTCGGCACACAGCGCGCAGTGCTGGTTCTGGTCGCCGTGGCCTTCACAATGCGCGGCGCACTTCTGGCAGGCGTCTCGGCAGGCCTTGACCTGCGTGGCGGCCGGCGACTCGCCGAAGGCCGTCTGGCGCGACAGCACGCGGGCCGTGGCGTTACAGATGTCGGCACAGTCGAGATCGGTACGGATGCAGCCGCGCAGGTCGGCCACATTGTCTTCGGCGAGACAGGCATCCGCACAGGCGGTGCAGTGGTGTGCGCAGTCGAAGCAGGCTTCGACACAGGCGACGAGCTGTTTCTGCACCGACAGCGGGTTTGGGTGCGTCTTGAGCATGGCTTCTGCTTGCATGGTTTCGCTCCTTGGTTCGTCGGCGCATCGCGGCGCCGACGTTCGAATTCGTAGCGGCCGCCCCAAACGAGCGGCCGCCGTTGAATCCGCATGGAAACGAAACCCGTGCTGCGGGTATATCAGCAGTCCTACGGACGGCGCGACGACGGCTGTCATGAGCGCGATACGTGTTCACACTCAACCCGCAGACCCGCTTATAACGCTTACAAGCGCGGTTGTTGGCGCCCGAGCAATCCGCTGCTCCGCCGGCAAGCGCCCTTGAAGCGATACGGCACCGACCCCTCGGCCGGCACCGCGACGACCCGGCCGGCTTAAGCGAACCGCTTGCGCGCGGCGGCGTATTCCGTGGCCAGACGATCAACGATTTCGCTGGCCGGAAGCACGCTGTCGATACTCCCCACGCCCTGCCCCGCGCCCCAGATATCCTTCCAGGCCTTCTTCTTCTCGCGGTCGCTGCCGAAGGTCATGGCTTCCTTGCCGGATTCGGGCAGCGCGTTCGGGTCCAGCCCGGCGTTTTCGATCGAACCGCGCAGGTAGTTACCGTGTACGCCTGTAAACAGGTTGGAGTAGATCACGTCCTTGGCCGTGGATTCGGTCACCATCGCTTTGTACTCGTCGACGGCATTGGCCTCGGCGCTGGCGATAAAGCGCGTGCCCATATACGCAAAGTCCGCGCCCATGGCCTGGGCGGCCAGAATATGTTCGCCGCGGGTGATCGAGCCGGACAGAATCAGCGGACCGTCCCAGAACTGGCGAATCTCGGAGACCAGCGCGAACGGGCTGAGGGTGCCGGCATGGCCGCCCGCCCCCGCACAGACCACGATCAATCCGTCTACCCCGGCCTCAATCGCCTTTTCGGCATGGCGCACGCTGATCACGTCGTGAAACACGTGGCCGCCGTAGTCGTGGGCCACTTCCACCGCGGCATGCGGCGCGCGCAGGCTGGTGATCATCAGCGGCACCTTGAAGTCGGCACAGGCTTTTAGATCATGCTCGAGCCGATCGTTGGAAGCGTGCACGATCTGGTTGACCGCGAACGGCGCGATCTTCGCCTGCGGGTCGGCCGCGCGGGCCTCGTCCAGCGTCGTGGTAATCCGCTCGAGCCACACCGGCAGCTCCTCGGCCGGACGCGCGTTCAAAGCCGGAAAAGAACCAACGATGCCGCTCATGCACTGGGCGATCACAAGATCCGGATTGGACAGAATGAACATCGGCGAACCGATGACCGGCAGACGCATCTGCGCATTGAGTTGATCGACCAGCGACATGAAGACTCCTTTTTGTTCTCGCAATGGATGAGGAACGATACCGAACGATCGTTCGCCGTGTAAAAGATACCGGAGATACACCGCGAGGGGCAGCTGATATGCGCTGACGCCGCCGCAATCATGAAGCGCGCGCCCCGAATCGCAGGCAAGGAGCGATGAACGAACTCCGAGAGCGCCCGCTCTACCGCGCCATGCGCGGTTAAATGCGCGGTAATCAGACGCCAGCCGCACGTTGACGACAAACACACAACGCGCGACTTGGTTGGGCGAGCGGCGAGCATCAGCTGACTTCGGCGCCTTATGCTTCGAGTTAACCGCGAACCCAGGCCGCCATTTCTGCGGCGCCCACGTTCGCACCCCAACCCCAATATTTGCGCCACCCACAGCCACCCGGCGCGGGGTCGATCAAACGCCTGTAACAAAGCCGACGAGCGGTCAAAGGCGACCAGCACTCGTACGACTCTCATACACCGGTCCGAGACTCTTCAGATATTGCTCGCGGAATCAATCCGGTAAAACGCTTAGATATATTTTGAAACTGCGGCCAAGCGGCCGACTCACAAGACACCGCGCCCTACCCGAACCGATGCAACTGACAATCAGATTTTATTTAACGGGCGGCGCGTGAAAGTATTTTGAGGGGGTGGGGGATTGCGGGGAGACTTACGCTATGAAGTGCAGCAACGCAAAAATCATTTTTGTCACCGACAGTAATTCGCAAAGTCGGCTATTCATAGAACATATCGAAGCACGCCTAAAGTGTGAAATATCCTTGCTATCGCCTGTCGATTCGATCGAAGCGATTAAGAACAATAACGCTTTGATTTTGCTCGATGCTGCAGAGATGGATGACAGCCGCATGCAGAATTGGTGCGTGTCGGCCGCAGGCAAACAAGGCCTCGTACTTGCGGCAATCAACTTGCGTGACGAAAACCACGCCACTCAGGTGTTAGCGTCTGTGTACTTGAAAGGCGTATTTTACCGTCGCGACAGCGTCGACCTCATCTGCAAAGGCATCAGCAAACTGCTGGACGACCATCTTTGGATGTCGCGCTCGCTGATGACACAGCTAATCGAGCGCTACCGTAATCAGCAACTCAATGCCTATCGCCCGGTGGGTGGACTGACGCAGCGCGAGCTCGAGATCATTTGCCTGCTGGGCTCGGGCGCCTCCAATAACGCGATTGCGCGCCAGCTTTTTGTGAGCGAACACACGGTCAAGTCGCATCTGTACAACATTTTTCGCAAGCTCGACGTTCGCAACCGAATACAAGCCACGAACTGGGCCCGACAGAACCTTGGCGTACTACCGAATATTTCAGCGTCAGCCGCTCGAAAGCCGGCGGAAACGCGCTCGGCCAAAAATGGTTTAGCCGGGACGGACGCCCCGGGGCTATAGCGCCGTACTCGCCTGAACCACTGGCGCGCTGGCACTCGCGCAGGGCGCAAGCGCTTC
Organism: Salinisphaera sp. C84B14; assembly: GCF_040361435.1. Classification (NCBI taxonomy): domain Bacteria; kingdom Pseudomonadati; phylum Pseudomonadota; class Gammaproteobacteria; order Salinisphaerales; family Salinisphaeraceae; genus Salinisphaera; species Salinisphaera sp. C84B14. The sequence goes on from NZ_APNL01000020.1 coordinate 42,932, forward strand.
GTTGGCTTCATATTCGCTACGAGCTTACCCACGCTCTTTCTTTCGGCGCTCTGCGGGCGACAGCCGCGAGCGCCGTTGCGTGCGTCCGGCACAAAGCACGCCCTCCCCTCGGCGAATGCACGAAGCATGAGAAAACTCATACCCACGGCGCCGCAAAGGTTTAAAAAAACAACCCGTGGGATGGTTCTTTAGCCCGATGGGATTTGGTCGCGGGCGCTAGCACACTGGCCGAACGAAAATTCAGGGCGCTGCTTAAAAATTACTGGACGCGGCGCCACAAGGATCTGCCAATCGTCACGCGTTTTATTGCCCGAATACATTGTTTATGTGTTTGGCAAGACGACTTACGGATGTCGAATACCAATAATGAACACACAAAATCGACGTTCAACCTATGCATACCGCCTGGCAGCTATTGCCCTGTTCATTCTTGCCGAACTTGGACAGGCCCAGACAGAAGTCGACCCCGCGGAGCCAAGCCCAAAGTCCGTGAACGACACGTCGTCCATTAATCGACTCGAGAGCGAGGATGGCCCTCGTCTCGAATCGGCCTACAACGGTAGCAGCGAGCTCACCGGCGTGTTGGTCGATCGAACCCTAACCGTCATCGGCCAGAACTTCTATCGCGCATTCAGCCAGATCGGGATGGGCCACCCCATCATCCGCGGGGCCACACTCACGATCCACGAACGCCCCGATGCCCGCTGGGGCATCCAGCTCTGGATAACCGACGGGCCCCGCGTGTACTTCGAAACACGACTATCACCGCGGCTCAGCGACGCCGACGATGTCGCACGGCAGGCCATCGACCTGGTCGAGAAAGCCATTCTCAAACGGCAGCTTTCGGCGGCACTCAATCCCAGTGCCGATCTCGGAAAAGAAGAACTTTAAACGGGGGCCTCATGAAACGCGCCAACATTATCGCCATCGCCGTGCTGGGTATGTCGCCTGTGGCTGGTGCCGGCGAGCTCGTTTATCAGCCCATCAACCCCTCGTTCGGGGGTGATCCATTCAACGGCAGCTACTTGCTCAACAAGGCCCAGGCCCAGGATACCCACGAACCACCAGGGCGCTCGCGCTACGAGCCGCTCTCGGCAACCGAGCGGCTGGTTCAGAACCTGCAAAGCCGGCTGATCTCGCAACTTATCTCGGATGTAGGGGCCGGCGAAATCAGCGAGGGCGTGTTCGACAGCGACGAGTTCGGCGTCGTAATCCGTGACGAGAACGGCCAGCTGAGCATAACGGTCACCGACAAGGCCACCGGCGATGTCACCACCATCAACGTAGGCGGCCTATCGGGCTTCTAATAAGCACAGCAGATAGAACAAAGGGCAGAGGGGGCAAGCCATGCGGTTTATTGTTGTATTTCTGATGATTACAAGCCTGACCGGCTGCGCCGCGGTCGTCGCCAACTCGCGCGGGCTCGAAGGCCAGCCTGCGACGCTCACGCCCCGGAGCGGAACGTACCAGGATCTGCTTGCGCTACCCCCACCGGCCGGGCAGATTTACGCGTCGATTTATGATTTTCGAGATCTGACCGGGCAGTACAAACCCGCCCCGGCCAGCACGTTCTCGACCGCCGTCACTCAAGGTGCCGCGTCAATGCTGACTGGTGCCCTCGCAGACTCCGGCTGGTTCATCCCCCTTGAGCGCGTGGGACTGCAGAACCTGCTAACGGAGCGCCGTATCATCCGCGCAGAGTTCGAACGCTTTGGCCAGCCGGATACGCTGCCCTCGTTGAGGGCGGCCTCCGTGATGCTGGAGGGCGGCATCATCGCCTATGAATCGAACATCCGTACCGGTGGCGCGGGCGTTGAATATTTCGGCATTGGGACGTCCGGCCAGTATCAGGTCGATCAGGTGACCGTGAACCTACGCGCAATCGAGATTTCGACGGGCAAAATCCTTGCAAACGTAACAACCACCAAAACCATTTATTCCAGAGAGCTACGCGCCGGTTTTTACCGCTTTATCGATTTCAGCAGACTGCTGGAAGCCGAGGCCGGATACACCAATAACGAACCCGTACAGCTGGCAGTCATGGCTGCGATCGAGGCGTCGGTAATTCACCTGGTCGCGAAGGGCGTAACCGCCGGACTCTGGAAACTGCGCGAGGGCGTACAACTCGAGGGCACCATTCTGGACGTTTACCTTAACGCGCCCACCCCACTCCTCTAAGCACTCTCTAAATTACTAGGTCGCGAATAAACGCTCTTGCGGCGCTTGAAGGGCACGCGTACGAGAAACTCCCCTCTACTCTAAAAACTATTAAAAATGACCTGCCTTCGCTCGTTTTCGGCTATCCGGACACCCGGTGACTGATTAAGCCTTTTTTTGGCCGAATCAAGCGTGTCTCATATCGCGGCGCCTTTTCAGCCTGCTCGCATGAAGCCAACAGCCCGGGACTGAATAGCCAGCAATTCGTCTGTGTTCAGTCCTCCGCTTGCGCTGTCGCAACAAGCACGCCGCTTAACCACCTGAATTGAGCCGAGCCAGCCCATTCCAGGCCCTCGACATAAGGGCCCCGAAACCCGGTCGAGCCAATTAAAAAAATGGCCACCCCATGCCTTTGCCCGTGTATTCGCCGCGACGCAGACCGCTTACCACGACGCGTGATTTCTCGCTATTGCTTCCAGGCTTTTTTGCCATGCTATCAAGCACGTACCCAAAGTCGCCCGATCGGAAACGAGTGACCACACAGGAAACGGTGCCTCTGAACCTACCGACGCCGCGTTCTCGGCTCTGAGCACCCGCCTGGTCAATCGATAATCGGCCCCGTGGCGAGAGCGCTCGCCCGCCCAGGCGCCAGCCCACGCTTCCCATTGACGAGGTGCGACCCGGCCGCGTGGTACGACATCCGCAGACTCGGCTTCCCTCTTTTTGCCCCACCAAGCACTCGGCACAGGGGCGGCCGAGGGCATGTGCTTGAGCCCACGAGCACCGAGAAAATCCGAGTATCAGGAACCTAATACTTCATCCCGTGAACGAGTTCAGAAATTTCAGACTCAAGTTGGTTCTTTAGCCCTATACCGCCAAATCGAACAATCCTGCAGAGTTATTCAAACGCCAATCGGCATGGGATTTACGCACTCACCGAGTGCCTATTCAACATAGCGATGCGATGCCATGTTCAGCACAGCGCAACATAAGACAGAAACGGCATTCATTAACAGGGCGTTATATACGCTCGTGCTTTGCACCCTGTTGGTGTTCGCCATGCATGCACGAGCAGCCGCCAGCGAATCGATAGCCGATGGTGTTGCAAGCCAAAGTGTAATCCAGGCGTCAGCAGCCGGCGCCGTCGTGCCGAAGAATCCTAACGTTTCTTCAAATCACGGACACGAAAGCGTGAGCGTCATTGCCCAGGTGGGCAGCAATAACGCCGCACATGTCGTGCAGTCGCGCAACAAGGCGGTATTTAGCTCGGGCAACTATGCCGCGATCTACCAGAACGGCAACTGGAACGAAGCCAATATCATCCAGTCCGGCGGCAACAACGCCGGCTTGATCGGCCAGATCGGCAATCACCACCAGGCAACGATCGAGCAGCGCGGCAATAGCTTCGACGCTCGAATCAACCAGACCGGCTACCACAGCGATATCGCAATTTCGCAATCGGGCAGCGGCTTGCGCAGTCTATCCGTGGGACAGGCCTCTGTCTCCGGCCGGGCGGCGCCAGTCGTTATTCGTATGTACTGAGCAGGCCTTAGCTCAGTCATTCAGGCATGACCAAGGCACCATCAAACCCAGGGGAACCCAAATGAAACTCCAACGCACCACTATCGCGACCGCGACCGCGGTCGCTCTTGCTCTCGGCGCCAGCTCTGCGATGGCAAGCAACAGCTATTCGGATGTCCAACAGTCGGGGGACTACAACGACGCGACCGTCAGTCAGAACTCCTACGATACCTCCTACATCGACCAGTCCGGCGACGACAACGACGCAGTCGTCACCCAGGCCGGTTATCGTTCGAACATGTCCACCGTTGATCAGATGGGCGACGACAATACCGCCACGGTCGATCAGGGCGGCTGGGGCTACAACGACTCGTATATCGAACAGGCCGGCAACTCCAATACCGCCACCGTCGACCAGGGCGGCGGCACGCTGCTGGGTGTTGCGCTCGCTTCCGAGAATAACGAGTCGACCATCTATCAGTCCGGGGATAACAACGACGCCTCGGTCGCTCAGGGTGGCCTGGGCTTCAACGACTCGTATATCGATCAGTCCGGCTACGACAACACGGCCAGCGTTACGCAGACCGGTGGCGGCTTCAACGGCTCCAACATCTTCCAGTCGGGCGACGACAACGAGGCCACCGTCACGCAAGGCGGTTTCGGCTTTAACGACTCGTACATCCATCAATCCGGCTCTGACAACACTGCCACGGTCGATCAGAGCGGCGCAGGCTTCAACGAGTCGATGATCGATCAGAGCGGCAACAACAACATCGCCAGCGTCGACCAGGACGCACTGCTGGTGGGTGACAGCTACTCCTTCATCGATCAGTCCGGTGACGGTAACGAAGCCGACGTGGAACAGCGCCGCTTCGACAACGAATCGGAAATCATCCAGTCCGGCAACGGCAACTTCGCCGACGTCGACCAGAGCGGCAACGGCGGGTTCTTCGGCCTGGGCGGCGGCGACAATGACTCGTACATCACGCAGAGCGGCAACTATAACGAGGCGTACGTGATGCAGTCGGGCAACGACAACCTGGCTCGTGTCACTCAGGCGAGCAACAGCAACTATTCGATGGTCGCACAGACCGGAAACAGCAATACCGCGACCGTCACGCAGTAAAAGCCCATCGCTTGCTGTTCTGTTCGGAGCCCCACTACGGTGGGGCTCTTCTGTTTGCGTGCTTTTCTTTCACCGATGCGCGGCGGCAGCCGAGCGCAGAACGCGGCAAGCACCACGCTACACGGCTAATTCGTATTAACCATCAAAACGTCGCTTTTTTTGCGCGATATCCGCGATCGATAGCGAATTAAAACGTTATGACCTCAAGCCGTCGCCGCTGCCTGGGTTAACACGGGCTCGAGGACGCTTGGCCAATGCAGGGGCGCCGCCGAACTCTCGCTCGCGAGAGAATCCTCGCCAACCTTGGTTCCAGAAGAAAAACCCGGTCGCGGCTACCATTGATCAGCGAATCACCGCACCGTCATACGCACAACGCTACCGCCGCCTTGGGTCGAAGAACGGGAGCGGTTGCCATTCTTTAGAATTTCGACTTCTAGCCGCCCGGTGGGGGTCAACACCGTAACGGTGCCCGATATTGCAACGCCCCGATACATATGAACGGCTGGCGCCTCGCCTGACGTCTCGAACTGTTCCTGCTCACCATTCTCGGCCGTGACCGTCCACGCAGCCGCGTAGCGGATGTCGTCCGATCCGTTGATCGACACTTGAATAGCGGCCGCGCTGTGTTTTTCCGGATCGGGCGCCATATCTTTTCCCCAAGCCAGGCTCGCCGGACCGGTGCAAATCGCGGCGACTACGCAAGCGGCGAGCAACGACTCTTTCGGCATGGCTGTTCCCCAGTATTGTTGTCATCAATACTATCTACGCAAACATCGTCCAGCCAATATCAAAAGGAAATATATTTTGTATTTTCAGCTTTTATTCTATCTATATTACTTTTATTGCCCTAACCGAATAATTTACGCGTATTCGAGAGGCGTCTTGGCAACGGGCAAACGCGAGCGCCGTGCTACGTATTTGGCAGGTATACCGGCAATAACTTCCGCCGGCGATCCGGCACATCAGTATCCTGCAGGGGCGTGCTGTTTGCGGCTATGTGCCCTGACGGCGGCCGCTTGTTCAAGGCGGCGCTGAACCAACTAGTACAGCTTGACGGGTCTGGCATCGCTTAACATACTGCACCGACCTTTTTGAAAGAGCATTTCAAAAAAGGCACTAGAAATAATCGTTACAGAGGGTCGCCGGCCGCGCCCCCTTATCAAAGCCATACCGCCGCGCCAGCCTCGCAGCCGCGACGTGTGGCGACTGACGACCACGAAAAATCATGAGGAGTCCCATGCGACAAGCAGTCATCGTTTCAACCGCCCGCACGCCGATCGGCAAGGCCTATCGCGGCGCCTTCAACAACACCCAGGCACAGGCGCTCGGCGGTCATGCCATCGAGCATGCCCTCAAGCGCGCCAAGCTGCAGGGCGAGAACATCGACGACGTGATCATGGGTGCGGCACTCCAGCAGGGCTCCACCGGTCAGAACGTGGCCCGCCAGTGTGCGATCCGTGCCGGCCTGCCGACTTCGGTGCCGGGCATGACCATCGACCGCCAGTGCGCCTCGGGCCTGATGGGCATCGCCACCGCGGCCAAGCAGATCGTCAACGACCGTATGAACATCGTCGTCGGCGGCGGCCTCGAGTCCGTGTCGCTGGTCCAGAACGAGCACCAGAACACCTTCCGTGCCCGTGACCCGTGGCTGGTCGAGCATCGCCCCGACATCTATATGTCCATGCTCGAAACCGCCGAAGTGGTGGCCGATCGCTACAATGTCTCGCGCGACGCCCAGGACGAATACGCCTACCAGTCGCAGATGCGGACCGCCGCTGCCCAGGAAGCCGGCAAGTTCGACGACGAAATCGTGCCGCTGACCACCATCAAGAAGCAGCAGGACAAGCAGACCGGGGAAGTCAGCGAAGTCGAAGTCACCCTCGATAAGGACGAAGGCAACCGTCCGAGCACCACGCTGGAAGGCCTGCAGGGCCTTAACCCGGTGTTCAAGAACGGCCAGCAGATCAGCGAAGGCCGCTTCATTACCGCCGGCAACGCCTCGCAGCTGTCCGACGGCGCCTCGGCCAGCGTGCTCATGGAAGCCGCCGAAGCCGAACGCCGCGGCCTTGAGCCGCTGGGTGCCTATGTCGGCATGGCCGTGGCCGGTTGCGACCCCGACGAAATGGGCATCGGCCCGATCTATGCCGTGCCGAAACTGCTCGAGCGCTACGGCCTGAAAGTCGACGACATCGGCCTGTGGGAGCTCAACGAAGCCTTCGCCAGCCAGTGCCTGTACTGCCGCGACTATCTCGGCATCGACCCGGACAAGTACAACGTCAACGGCGGCTCTATCGCCATCGGCCATCCCTACGGCATGTCCGGTGCCCGCATGACCGGCCACGCCCTCATCGAAGGCAAGCGTCGCGGCGCCAAGTATGTGGTCGTGACCATGTGCGTCGGTGGCGGCATCGGTGCAGCCGGCCTGTTCGAAGTGTTCTAAACAGCACGGCCTTGCAGCATTCAGCCCGTGGCTGAATGCTGGCCGCCAACCGAGCCCTTGGCACCCGCAAGACAACGGGTGCCCGGGGCAGAAAAAGCCGCCTTCGGGCGGTTTTTTCGTTTCTACCTGTGTGCAGAGCCAATACGCGAATTCTCGGATAGCGCTTGTGCTACCCCGAGCGCGCACGGACGTTTCGTACACGACTACCGGAAACTACGGTTTCCGCGAACGCGCGCTGGGCCGATCATGACCGCATAGATTCCCTGCCCGGCCACCCCGGGCTTCGACGCGTTCGCCATGGCCAAGCCGATCAGTTTCTTCGTTCATCACCAGGGCCGCGGGCATGCCCAGCGCACCATGGCGATCGTACGCGAGCTGCCGGCGACACAACCGGTGAGCGTGCTCACGGCCGACCCGTCGTTGTTCGACGGTTTCGAGCGCGATATCGAAATCGTCGCCCTGCCGAACATGATCGGCGCGCCCGTACCCACGCCCGAGCTCTACGATCAGCCCACGCCATCGGTCATGCACTGCGTACCGCTGGGCCTGGCCGCCATGCGCCAAACCATGCGCCGTATTCTCGACCATCTGGACGATCGCGATACCGGGCTGTTCGTAATCGACGTATCGGCCGAACTGGCCCTGCTCGCACGTATCGCGAGCGTGCCGGCCATCAAGATTCGTATGCACGGTAATCGCGGCGATGCCGGGCACCTGGCTGCCTACGATGCCTGTGCCGGCATGCTCGCCCCCTTCGACGAACGTCTGGAACAGGCGGACTACCCCGACTGGGCACGCGCCAAGACGTTCTACAGCGGCGGGCTGTGCACCAGTCATGAACACAACAACGACCGAACCGCGGCACGCCGGGCGCTGGGCCTGCCGCTTGATCGTGAAATCGTGGTGGCCATCACCGGCGGCGGCGGCGCGGGTACGCCCTATGCGCCCTTGACCGTGGCCGCCCGGGCCGCGCCCGAAACGCTGTTCGTCACCGTCGGCCCGCTGCATCGCGAGGGGCACGAAACCGACTTCGCCAACCTGGTCAACCACGGCTGGGTATCGCATACCAGCGATTACATCGCTGCCGCCGATATCGTGCTCGCCTCGGCCGGCGACAATACGGTCCACGAGGTCATGCGGACGGGGCGTGCGTTCATCTGCGCGCCGGAGTGGCGCTATTTCGACGAACAGCAGCGCAAGGCCGAATCGTTGGCCGCCGTCGGTGCGGCGATCCACCTGCGCAACTGGCCGGGCGATCTCGACGGCTGGCGCACGTTGCTTGAACGGGCCCGAAAGCTCGATATCGAACACCAGCGCGGCCTGCATTCGCCCGAGGCGGCGGCCCGTGCGGCCGGCTGGCTGCAGTCGCGCATGGAAACGCTATGGCATGACGACGACAGACGCGCCCCGCAGCCGGTGGCAATGGCCGCCAACTAGCCGTAGCGGACCTCGCCGTCCAGGCGAGCAGCCCTTGTTTCCTCGGCGCTCGGCCGGCGACGCACCACGATATCGCCTGCCGTAGGCGACCAGTCGATCAGGCCGGCGTCGCGAAACATGGCCAGCCAGTAATCCATGCACCAGCGTCCCCAGCGCGCATGGAACCGGCGGGCGTTGGTGACGATCGCCTCGAAATGCGGATACGGCGGCCGGTACAGGGCATGGTGCTGATGCCAGGCACGCGCTCCCGCAAGCCAATAGAAGTCGATGCCCGCCATTGCCAGACGCCAGGCATAGTCGGTTTCTTCCCCGCCATAGCCTTCGTAAGCCTCGTCAAAGCCGCCGGCACGGGCATGGTCGGCGTGGTGCAACGCGAACGACAGCCCCCAGAGTTGGCCCGGGTCGCCTTCGGCTAGCGGCGCGTCGGTGGCGAGCCGTGGGCGCGCCGGATGAAGCTCACCCAGCCGATCCAGGCGTTCGAAATCCGGCCTGCCAGCGGCGTCCACGCGTACCGCATCCGCCGGCAGGTAGCGCACCTCGCCCATGAACAAACCCGCCCGCTCGACCAACGCCGCGCGATAGCGCTGCACCAGCTCAGGCGCCGGGATACAGTCCACGTCCAGAAAGATCAGCCCTTCGTGGGCGGCCCGCTCGGCGGCCAGATTGCGGGCCCGTGCCAGCGGTAGATGCGCGCCCGCGACCCGAACATGCCGCACGGCGAAATCCGTGGCCGGCAGATCGTCCTCGATTTCGGGCTGCATCCAGGCGATGACGAGTTCATCCGGCAAGCTCGACTGAGCATTGAGCCCGTGCATGAGGTTGACTAGATGCGCGCGCCGGTCGCGCACCAGGGTGAGTACGCTCGTCTTCACGAGGCGTGGCAACGCGCCTGAAAATGCGTCACGCCTTCGATGACGCCCCGCGCATGGCTGGCACCCGCCAGATAGGCATGCCCCAGCCCGGCCGCCTGGGCCAGCCCGTCGCGATAGTTGGCCACCACAATCGCACAGGGCAGCATCTGCAGCATGTCCAGATCGTTGGCCGAATCGCCGGCCACATAAACCCGCTCGTGGTGGGTGTCGGTGGCCTCGGCCAGATAGGCCACCGCCGCGCCTTTCGACGCGCGTATCGGCAGCACGTCCACGCAGCGATCGTTGCTGTGAATCACCTGTGCCTGCAGCCCGTTGTCGGCCAGCAGCGCCCGCAGGCGCGGGGCGATGTCCTGCCCCGGCTCGCACAGATAGCTTATCTTGTGCTCGCGCTGCTCCAGCGGCGACTGGGCGACGAGTTCGTCCACGCCGTCCAGCACTCGGGTAACCGCGGCTCGGTTCCAGCCCTGGTTGATGCGAGCGGCCCAGCGGGTATCGCAGACGTAGGTCACGCCGTCGGCCGCCAGCCGATACACCTCGGCGCCCACGCAGGCGATAAGAAAATCCGGCCAGGCAATGCCGGCCTGCTCGAGAATCAGCAGCGCGCTATGAAAGCTGCGCCCGGTCGCCACGCCGAAGCGCAGCCGCGGCTGGCCGGCATGCCAGGCATTGAAGTGCGTCACCCCCTGCGCACAGCCCACCAGCGTGCCGTCGATATCGCAGACCAGCATGGCATCGGCCGGCGCAGCGGCCCGGCGCCGACGTTCAGGCCCGCCATCGCATAAGCGGTGTAGCAGCCGATGGTAATAATCGACGTGGCGGGCCCAGTCGAACACGCTCGTGGCCTTGCGCCCACCGGCCTGGCAGGCCAGCCAGCGCTCGCGGTCGTCTAGCAGTTCGATGGCGGCCGTGGCGATGGCATCGGTGGAACAGGGGTTGACCAGCACGCCGTTGTGGCACTGCTCGATGATGTCGTTCGGCCCGCCGGAATCGGTGGCGACGACCGGCAGCCCCGCGGCCGCGGCTTCCAGCAGCGTCAGCCCGAAGGGTTCGTTGAACGCCACGTTGGCGAACAGCCCGCAGCGCTCGCGTGCCCAGGCATAGACTGACGGCACATCGGCGCCGTGGTGCTGTTTGGGGTAGGCGATGCGGCCATACAGATCGTAATGATCGATCAGCGCCAGCATTTCGCGCAGGTTGTCGGCGATCTCGGGTTCCAGCGCATCCAGGGATTGCCGCCCGCCGGCAAGAATCACCAGATTGGCGCGTTCCTGCAGCGCCGGGGACTCGCCATAGGCACGAATGAGGCTGGCCAGGTTCTTGCGCGTAACCGGGCGTGCAATGGCCAGCAACGCGGGTTTGTCCGGCTCGTTGAGAAAACGCGACATCAGCGCGTGTACCCGCGCGTTGGGCTGAGAACGCGCGAAGGCCTGCAGGTCGCTGGCCGGGCGGATTACGCGGATACGGCCGGGGTCGTATGCCGGGTACTGCGCATACTGAAGCTCGGCTTCGTCGCGTGAGCTGGCGATCACCAGACTCGCATCGCGCAGCGCCTGGTTTTCAACCTCGATACGACGATCGAGGGCCACGTTCGCCGGGGCGTTTGCCTGTCCGGCCGCCGCCGCATAATCGCGTTTTGGCTGGCCCAGCGAGTGGGCGGTGAACACGAAGGCAATACCGCGCCGGTTCTTGACCTGTGCCGCCACATGGGCGGCATCCGCGTAGTGGGCATGCAGCAGGTCCGGCGCCCGGTCGAGGCTATCGATATAGCCGACCAGCCGGTCGCTGAACGCCGGCAGCTGATCCCAGAGTTCTTCCTTGCTGCGATAGGCCGAATCCGGCGTGGGCAGGCGGATGATGCGCACCTTCGGGTTCACGTATTCGCAGCCGCTGCGATAGTCGCCCGCGGTGAATTCCGCATCGAAGGCGCGCGTGACGATATCGATCCGCTCGATATCCGGGTCGCGTGCCGAGGCCTGGGCCAGTTCCAGCAGGTAACGAATATGCCCGCCGGTATCGGCGGTGAGCCCGTATTCCACGTCGTGGGCTCGAAGACACCCTTGCAGAGCGATGTGCATGATAAACATGGGCGCGCTTTATCCTGTGTCGCCGTGAACCATCATCCCCGTGCCATGACCCTGAACCGGCCGCTGCGCATCGCGCAGATCTCACCGCTCATCCTGCCCCTGCCCGCAGCCGAAGCCGGCGGTACGGAGCGTATCGTGGTCGACCTGAGCTATGCGCTGAACGCGCTCGGCCACCAGGTCACCGTGTTCGCAAGCGCCGACAGTCAGCTCGACCTGCCCTGCGAGAGCGCGCTTGAAAGTCTCGCCTTCTTCGAAACCCGTGACGGCCACGTGCCGCCCGGGCTGCCCGGCGTACTCGAAGCCGCGCTCATGGAGCGGCTGCGTGAACGCCTGGCCGATTTCGATATCGTCCACTGCCACGGCGAATTCTTTCATGCCGCCCTGCTGGGCGAGCAACGCAAACACAGCCTTACGACCATCCACTGGCGCACCGACGAACTCGATCGCCAGCTTTTCTTCTCCGCCTTTCCGGACCTGCCGGTGGCCGCCATTTCGGCCAGCCAGGCACATACGATACCGGCGTCCAACTGCCGCGGCGTTGTTGCCCACGGCCTTGACCCGGCACGCTTTGCCCCACCGCCGCCGGTCGAGCCCGATCACAGCCTGCTGTTCATCGGCCGCATGACCGATCAGAAGCGTCCGGATCGCGCGATCGACATTGCCCGACGCTGCGAACATGCACTCAAACTAGCCGGAAGTCGCGACCCCGGAAATCCGTACTATTTCGAACACCACGTCCAACCGGCGCTGGGCGGCGCTATCGAGCACGTAGGCGCGATCGACGATGCACGCAAGCGCGAGCTGCTCCTGGCGGCCCGCGCGCTGATTTTCCCGATCGACTGGCCGGAGCCCTTCGGCCTGGTGATGATCGAGGCCATGGCCTGCGGCACGCCGGTGGTCGCGTGGAACAACGGCGCCGTGCCGGAAGTGGTGGAGCACGGCGTGACCGGCTTCATCGTCGACAGCATCGACGAGGCCGTAGCGGCCGTGGCTCGCCTGCCCGAACTCGACCACGGCGTCATCCGTGCACGCTTTCTCGAACGCTTCACCGCCGAGCGCATGGCGCGCGACTATGTCCGCCTCTATCGCCGGCTGCTCGCGGATGCGTGAGCACTTTGCAATGGCGCGCAACCCATTCACGACCGCATTACTACGCATTACCCGGTTTTCGCCCAGGGGCTACCATCCATGCCTATGCCGAGCCACTCGAGCACGCCCCATGGGTGAACCTGTTTGCCGCGGGGCCGTCCCGCCCGGCGCCCGCCTGGCGCGGCCAGCGGCCATGAACTGCCCCACACGTACGCGCGTGGCGATCTGTGTACCCGTACGCGACGAACGCGAGTGCCTGCCCGCCCTGCTCGATGCCTTCTCGCGCCAGCACCGGCCGCATGCTGATCTGGTGGTGTGCCTGTTGTTCGACGGCTGTGATGATGGTGGCCATGCCTATGTCCAGGCACGCAAAGCCGAGCTCGACTATCGGCTGGTCAGCGCGCGGATCGAGCGCCTCGCGGCAGCCCGTGCCGGGCGCGCACGACGCGCGGCCATGGCGCTGGGCGCAGAAACGCTTGCCCGCGATCGCCAGCCCGGCGACATCGAACTGCTGCTGAGTACCGATGCCGATTCCATTCCGGCCGCGGACTGGGTCGACGCCAGCATCCGCGCGCTCGAACACGCCGATGTCGTGGCCGGCTATATCGAACGCCCGGATGCGCCCCCCATGGATATGCACCGCCGCGTGGAACGCTACTGGGAACGCCTGCGCTGCCTGCAACGCACGGTCGACCCACTCGACCACGACCCGGCGCCGTCGCACCCGTCACAGGGCGGTGCGAGCCTGGGCTTTCGGGCCAACGTCTATGCGGCGCTGGGCGGTTTCGACGATATCGCCACCCACGAAGACGTCCGCCTGGTCACCGCGGCCCGGGCTGCCGGTTATCGCGTGCGCCACGATCGCGGCGTACGCGTGGCCACGTCGTCGCGCGTGCACGGGCGCGCCGTCGACGGCCTGGCCGATACCCTGCGCGCGCGCCAGTCTTGCCACAACATGCCCGCGGTGCAGAACCCCGACACAGCCCTGGCGCGTTATCGCCTCTGCGCCCAGACGCGCGCCGCCTTCGACGGCCTCGATGACGCCGCAACGGCCCGCGCGCTGGCCGAGCACAGCAACCGCTCGGTGGACGAACTGCGTGCGATCGCTGGCGAATGCGCCAGCGCCGAAAGCTTCGTCATGCGGCTCGTGCCCGACCCCAAAAACAGCGAAGAACTGGCGCTCGATACCGCCGAGCAGCGACTCGCCCAACTGGAAACCGCCCACGCATGTCCGACCGCATGACCGATACGCCCGATCTGGCCAGCCTCGACCGCGACGCCGGCGATAGCGCCTATATGGCCGCCGGCATCGCACGCCTGCAAACGGGCCTGGCATTCGACGATCCGGCCGACGCCGCGACCTATCGGATACTGCTGCGCCGGCTCTATGCCGCCGGGCGCTTCGACCTGCCCCTCGGTCGCCTGTTCGAAGGCCATATCGATGCCCTGCAGATCATCAACCGTTACGGCGATACCAACGCCGCGGCCGCCCTGCACGCAGCCGCGCGCCAGGGCGCCTGCTTTGGCGTATGGAACGCGCCGCTGGCCGGCGAAGCGCTCACGCTCGCCCACGACCGACTCGATGGCGGCAAGGCCTTCGCATCAGGCGCGGGGCTGCTCAGCCATGCACTGGTCAGCGCCGAAGTGCCAGACAGCGACGCCAAGCAGCTGCTGGTCGTCGATCTCGCGCGCACGCCGCCGACCCTCGATACCGACTGGTGGCAGGTGCTGGGTATGCAGCGCTCGCATACCCATCTCGTGCGCTGGCACGAGGCGCCACTAAGCGACCACGACATACGCATCGGCCAACCCGGCGACTATGAGCGCGAACCCTGGCTCAGCGCGGGCGCGCTGCGTTTCGTGGCCGTCCATGCCGGCGGCATCGCCGGGCTGTTCGACGGCGTGCGCCGACATCTCGTCACGCGCCAACGCGAAGGCGACCCGCACCAGGCCGCCCGGCTGGGGCGCCTGTTCGGCCTGGCCGATAGCGCGGCCGCCGTGGTCGATCGCACCGCTACTCGCTTGTATGAAACCGATGCCGATCATCATCCGGCGCTTGTGGCCAACGCCCGCAGCGCGGTGTTGGACGCCGGCGAACAGGCACTCACCCTCGCCCAGCAGTGCGTCGGCCTGTCCGCGTTTTTCGAAACCGATCCCCTGTGCGCGCATATGGCCGATCTGATGGTCTATCTGCGCCAACCTGCCCCCGATGCCCAGCGGGTGAAAACCGGCACGGCCGCGGCGGCCGGGCATATCGAGCTGTCGCTATGAACGCGCCGGATCTCGACCACATTGCACGCGCCCACGTCGTCGCCCCGCATCCAGACGACGAAGCCATCGGCGCCTTCGGGCTCATCGCCGCCCTGCGGGCACGCGGCACGATGGTCGACGTCACCCTCGTCACCGACGGCGGCGCCTCGCATCGCGAAAGCGAACGCTGGCCGCGGGCGCGGCTGCGCGATACCCGCTATACAGAAACGCGGCGCGTGCTGCGCCGCGCCGGCATCCGTCATCAGGACCTGCGCTTTCTCGGCTATGCCGACGGCGATCTCGGCTTTGAAGGCCCGGCCACCATCGCGCGTCTGGCCCGCGATCTCGCCCGCCGCCCGCGCCCCGAGCTGATCGTCACCCCGTCGATGCACGACAACCATGCCGACCATCGCGCCGTGGCGGCGGCGGTCAAACGCGCCTGGCCGGCCTCCATCCCGCGGCTGTCGTATCTGGTCTGGCCGCGTATCGAACCGCACCACCCACGGCCACGCGGGCGTAATCTGCGCCTGCCGCTACGCCGCCGCGCGGCCATGAAACAGGCCGCGCTCAAACTCTATCGCAGCCAGTTCGGCCAGCTCGTCGACGATGCGCAGGGCTTTACGATCGGCCGCGATCTGCGCGTGCGCTTCGGCCATCCCGTCGAACGCTTCGGCCGCCGGCCATGAAATCCGCGCATCGCCAAGCCATCGACCTCGCCGGCTTCGAAGCCAAGTTCCGCGCCGGCCCCGACCCCTGGCACACGTTTACCGCCCGCGATGAAGCCATCAAGCGCCAGCGCATCCTGCGCGCGCTCGGCCACGGCCCCATGGCCCGTATTCTGGAACTGGGCAGCGGCAACGGCTCAAACAGCCAGGCCCTGGCCCGACGCGCCCTCAAGCTGCAAGCCTGCGACGGCAGCCCCAGTGCCACCCGGCTCACCCGCGACGCCCTTGCCGATGCACCC
Organism: Salinisphaera sp. C84B14; assembly: GCF_040361435.1. NCBI lineage: Bacteria > Pseudomonadati > Pseudomonadota > Gammaproteobacteria > Salinisphaerales > Salinisphaeraceae > Salinisphaera > Salinisphaera sp. C84B14. The sequence continues at coordinate 58,872 of NZ_APNL01000020.1, forward strand.
CACGCCCACGCCTGGCAGATCGCCCTGCCCGCCCGCCTGCCGGGCACCCGCTACGAAGCCGTGGTCATCGCCGAACTGCTCTACTACCTCGAACCCCGCGCCATGCAACGCCTGGCCCGCGACGTGGCCACGGTGCTCACCCCCGGCGCCCGGCTCGTGCTCGCCCATCATCAGATCGAATTCCCCGACAACACCCAGCGCACCGCCGGTATTCACACGCGCTTCATCCACGCCCTCGACCGGCCGCTGAAACGGGTGCGAACCTTTCGCGCCCAGCGCTGGCGGGTAGATGGCTACCGCCTTTAGCCAAGCCGCGCCGCGCTAGCCGATACCGGTTCCCCCCCCGCCCACAAACGGTGGCGATGGCGTTCGCGGCGGCTCCGAGTGCCCGTTTAAATCATCAACAACCTTGCCAGCAGATTCTTCCACTGCTATAAATTGAACACCGTTTAATTAATTCGGATCGCAGCATGGCTTCCGGGCAGTTCAGGCTTCTTGGCGAGCGGCGGTTTTCGCCGTTCTTCTTTACCCAGTTCCTTGGCGCGTTCAACGACAATCTGTTCAAGAATGCGTTGGTCATCCTCATCGCCTTTCAGGGGTCGAGCTGGGCTATGACCGAGGGCGGCATGAGCACGAACGTGCTGGTGAACGTGGCGGCGGCGTTGTTCATCCTGCCCTTCTTTCTGTTTTCGGCCACGGCCGGCCAGATTGCGGACAAGTACGACAAGGCCACGCTCATGCGCTGGATCAAGGTGCTGGAGATCGTGATCATGGCCGGGGCGGCTGTGGCCTTTGCCCTGCATAGCCTGGTGCTGCTCATGCTGCTGTTGTTCCTGATGGGCGCGCAGAGCACCTTGTTCGGGCCGGTGAAGTACGGCTATCTGCCGGCGCATCTGGACAACCGCGAGCTGACCGGCGGCAACGGCATGGTGGAGCTGGGGACGTTCCTGGCGATTCTGCTCGGCACGATCGCCGGCGGCCAGCTGGTGCATACGGTGGGCGATCGCACGATTGTGATCGGGGCAAGCGTATTCGTCTTTGCGGTGCTGGGCTGGCTGGTGAGCCTGTTCATTCCGCGTACGGCGCCCAGCGCGCCGGACCTGAAGTTCAACTGGAACCCGATCACCGAAACGGTGCGCATCGTCGGCTACGCGCGCGAGAACCGGACGATCTTTTTGTCGATCATGGGCATCAGCTGGTTCTGGGCGGTGGGGGCGATCTATCTGGCGCAGCTGCCCAACTATGTGCGCGTGGATCTGGGCGGCGATGAAACGGTGGTCACCCTGCTGCTGGCGCTGTTTTCCTTTGGTATCGGCATCGGCTCCATGCTGTGCGACCGGCTTTCGGGCGGGCGGATCGAGCTGGGGCTGGTGCCCTTCGGTGCGGCCGGCCTGGTGTTGTTCGGCGTGGATCTGGGCTTTGCCGGCGTGGCCACACCCGCCAACGAAGTGGGTCTGGGCGCGTTTCTGGCCCTGGATGGCAGCTGGCGGGTGCTCGCGGATCTGGGCCTGATCGGTCTGTTCGGCGGTTTTTATATCGTGCCGCTGTATGCGCTTATTCAGGAGCGCGCGCCGCGCGAGCGGCTGTCGCGCATCATCGCGGCCAACAGCATCATCAACGCGCTGTTCATGGTGCTGGCCTCGCTGTATGCGGTGGGCGCGCTCGCGCTGGGGCTGAGCATTCCGGGGCTGTTTCTGGCCACGGCCATCATGACGGCCGCGGTGGTGGTGTTCATCTTCACGCTGGTGCCCGAGTTCACCATGCGTTTCATCATCTGGCTGCTGGTGAGCACCATCTACCGGGTGCGCAAGCGCGGGTTGGAGAACATCCCCGAGGAAGGCGGCGTGCTTCTGGTGTGCAACCACGTGAGCTTCATGGACGGGCTGATTCTGGGCGGCTCGGTACGCCGCCCGGCCCGCTTCGTGATGTATCACACCATCTTCGATATCCCGGTGTTGTCGTTCATCTTCCGTACCGGCAAGGCCATTCCCATCGCCCCCGCCAAGGAAGACCCGGAACGCCTGGAAGCCGCCTACGACGACATTGCCCGCGAGCTGGAAGATGGCCAGGTCGTCTGTCTGTTCCCGGAAGGCGCGATCACCCGCGACGGCGAACTTCAGACGTTTCGTGAAGGCGTTGAGCGGGTGGTGCGACGCACGCCGGTGCCCGTGGTGCCCATGGCCTTGAGCGGCATGTGGGGCAGCTTCTTTTCGCGCAAGGGCAGCCCGGCCATGAAGCGGCTGCCGCAGCGGTTTCGGTCGCGTATCGAGCTGATCGCCGGTGAGCCGGTCGCGCCGGAACAGGTGGATGCCGCCGACCTGCAGCAGCGTGTGCAAGGCATGCTCGACAGCGGCGAGCCGGTGCCGGCGCCTAAGCGCGCGAACCCGCCGGCGACGTCCGGCTGACCAGGCCGGCCAGGTAGTGGGTGATCAGGTCGTCGGTCAGGTGTTCGGTCGCCTGGCCGCCGACCATATGCAGCTTGCCGGTGAGCGTGAGGATGCATACGCCGTGTACCCCGCTCCATAGCGACTGGGCCGCGGCATCGAGCGCTGCGCCTTCGGCACCCGACACCCGGGCCAGCGGCGCCATGATGAGCTCCACCAGCTGGGCGATACGGGTATCGATGAAGTCCGGGCCCGCCACGCCTTCCGGCAGGCGATGCTCGAAACAGGCCCGCCACAGGTTCGGGTGGCCGCGGGCGAAATCCGCATACGCCCGCGCGGCGCCCAGCAGCTGTTGTTCCGGGTCGTCGGTGGCGGCCACCGCGGCCTGCATGGGCACCCGCAGGCGGTCGAGCGTGCGCGCGTTCACCTGCAGGATGAGATCGTCCAGATTGGCGAACACCAGATAGATGGTGCCCGGCGTATAGCCGATCTGCCGGGCGATGGCACGCGCGCTCAGCCCGGCCAGGCCCTTGTCCACGATCAGCTGCTCGGCGGCCTCGAGCATGAGATCGCGCAGCTGTTCGCGGGTGTGTTCACTGCGGCGTGCCATGGATTATCGCCCGGCCAAATAGGGCCAGCATAGCGCGATAGTGAACGGCGTTCATTATCGGCACGGCGCCCCGACCCAAGCGGCCGGGCGCAAACCAGGGCGTGCCGTCATATCTTATGACGACACGCCCTACAGCGTGGACTGCAGATGCCCGCCGTCGACCGTGATCGTGCTGCCGGTCATGTAGCGCCCGGCATCCGAGGCCAGTAGCAGCAGCGGGCCGACCAGGTCGTCGACATGGCCGAGCTGGCGCTGCGGAATCCGCTTGAGCATCTTCTGCCCGGCGTCGGTTTCGAAAAAGCCGCGATTGATATCGGTAGAGATATAGCCCGGCGCGATGGCGTTCACGCGGATGCCGTAGCGTGCCCATTCCAGGGCGAGACTGCGGGTGAGCTGTTCCAGCGCACTTTTCGAGGCCGCATACGGGGCCAGTGCCGCCGCTACGCGATGGCCGAGAATCGACGTGATGTTGATCACGCTGCCCGGCTTGTCGGCCTCGCGCAGCCGCCGGCCGCATTCGGTGGCTACCCGCCAGCAGCCGTTCAGATTCACCTCGATGGTCTTCAGCCAGTCGGCCTCGTCCATGTCCATGGCCGGGGCGGCCGCGGCCACGCCCGCGTTGCAGACCACGATATCGACGGTGCCGAACGCTTTTTCCGCTGCGTCGAAGCCGGCAGTAACCGATGCGGTATCGCTGACATCCATGGGCACGACCGTCGCCTCGCCGCCGGCGTCGCGTACCGCGTCGGCGGTGGTCACGAGCGGGCCTTCGCGGCGCCCGCACAGCACGACTTTCGCCCCGGCCTCGGCCAGCGCGGTAGCAAAACCGCTGCCCAGGCCGCCGCCCGCGCCGGTGATAAGCGCAATACGGCCGGTCAGATCGAATCGATCGGTCATGGGTATCTCCTGTTGTTGTTCGAAATCGCGGCAGACGCCTGCCTGGCCGTCAGCTTAAATGTTCGCGGGCGATGGCGATAATGCGCTCGCGCAGCCAGCGGTGGGCCACGTCGTGGTGGTCGAGCGCGCCCCAGGTCATGCCGATATGGAATTCCGGCAGCTCCATCGGCGGGTCGAGCACGGCCAGGCCCAGATGCCGTGCCTGATACCGGGCGATGCGTGCCGGCAGCGCCACAATCATGTTGCTGTTGGCCACCAGCTCACGCGGCAGCTGATAATGACGGGTAAGCACGCTGATCTGGCGCGAGCGGCCGGTATCGGCCAGCACTTCGTCGATACGCCCCAGCCCCACGCCGGTCTGGGTGATCAGAATATGTTTTTCCGCAAGAAACGTTTCCAGCGTGAGCTCGCCGTTGGCCTTGACCAGCGCCGGATGATCCTTGCGGATCAGGCAGGCCATGCGATCGCTCCAGAGCTGCTGCTGGTGGAAATTGGCCGGCAGCTTGCCGAACCGGTTGACCAGCACGTCCGCCTCGCCCCGCTCGATCTGGTCGATGGCATCGCTGCCCGCGCTGAGAATATTGAGCGCGATGTTCGGCGCCTCGCGCTCGAGCACGCCCACCACATGCGGCATGAGCACCGAGGCCGCATAGTCGGTAATGAGAATGGTGAACAGCCGCTCGGCGGTGGCCGGTTCGAATGCGCGGTTGGGCGCGATCGCGCTTTCCAGCTGGGCCAATGCGTTGCGCACCGGACGCTGCAGTTTGAGCGCACGGTCGGTGGGCTGCATGCCGCTGGCGGTGCGTACCAGCACCGGGTCGCCCAGCAGTTTACGCAGGCGCCGCAGCGCGTTGCTCATCGCCGGCTGGCTCAGATCCATCGCCAGCGCCGCTTTCGTTACGCTGCGCTCACGCAGCAGCGCATCGAGAAAGACGAGCAGGTTCAGGTCGATATCCCGAACATTCATTGCATGAATACGTGCGCCGCAAAATCAGGCGCAAGCATAGCATCCCGGGCCGGGCAGAATCGCTATCGTCGCCGCGCCAGAAAACGGTGGCCGCAGTCGATGCAGCGATAGTAGTTGCGCAGGTTCATCATCTTTCTGAAACCATGTCGGCGTAACGGGAGCACGCCAAAGCTTTCGCACTTGGGGCACCGCTCACGATTCTTCTCGACAACTTCGGCCGTCATGGCAGGTATTGACCGGTTGTGGCAACAGCAAACCTCTATGGGCGAGGCACAGGGGCAAGCGTACACCGTTTCCATCGAGCGTATGACAACGATTCATCCACAATTTAACTTGGCCGCGATTCAAATGCGGGCCGTCTCATTGCGGGTCAGATACTTAGGAAAAGAATGCTGTATCTGCAAATTAAAATAAATTTCGCTCCACCCTTATTCCGATATTACAGAACGATTACAACGCTACAACAACGCGCATTCCGTGCTGCGCCGCCTGCACATACTGCCAGTCAATAGATCAGCGGGTTGGCTTTCGAACCCTCTTTTCTGAACAGCTTTATTTTCTTATAGGACTAAAAAACATGAGCGATACCTGCCGTCACGTCGTGGTGATCGCGCACGCGCCCTCGCCCAACACCCGCCGCCTACGCGATGCGGTGCTACGCGGCCTGAACAATGCGGACATAGATCGCGTCAGCGCGCGCTGGATCGCGCCGCTGGAGGCCGGGCCGGAAGACGTGCTGGCCGCCGACGCGGTCATCCTCGGCACGCCGGAAAACCTTGGCACCATGAGCGGCGCGCTCAAGGACTTCTTCGATCGCAGCTACTATCACTGCCTCGACCATACCGACGCGCTGCCCTTCGCGGTCTATATCCGCGCCGGCCACGACGGCACCGGTACACGACGCGCCATCGAGAGCATTACCGGCGGGCTGCGCTGGAAGGCCATACAGGCACCGTTGATCTGCCAGGGCACATTCGATTCGGCGTTCGAAAGCCAGTGTGAAGAACTGGGCCTGATGATGGCCGCCGGCCTGGAGTCGGGCCTTTTTTAACAGCAGGCATGATGAACCTGCACAAAAGATGGGCACGCTGCACCAGATTGGCCCTACGTGCCGGCACGCTGGCCACGGACCTCACGCCACCCGTTGCCGGCCTGGCGAACCGTATCCCGTAACCGAATGATCGACCCGGCGCCGGAACGACGGCACGTGTCCGCCTGTTTCACTGCCGTCGAAAAACAGGCGTCGGCGCCTGGCCGCCGTGCATTTTCAATAGCTTCGCCGCCGTTGGCGGCCGCGATGGTGTACCCATTCGCGCGTGGCTAATACGACGACCCGCCGGTTGTCGGGGCGGGTTGGTAGCGTCGCTTCGACCACCTGAACTCGGATCGACGCCGGGCTGGCATAGGCGTTGCTAAGCGGTTGTATACACCTCTGTATGCAGCTTCTATGACCATTTCGACCCTGGCCGACTGGCAGGCCACCTACGCCGACAACGCCCATACGCCCCGTAGCGCGCTTCATGCGCTACGCGACAGCCTTGGCAGCGACGACCCGGCATGGATTCATATCGTGAGCGGCGCCGAGCTCGACGCCCAGCTCGATGCCTTGGATGCCCGCCTGCAGGGCGCCGGCGGCCAGCCATCGGCCCTACCGCTCTACGGCGTTCCGTTCGCGGTCAAGGACAATATCGATGTCGCGGGCCTACCCACCACGGCCGCCTGCCCCGCTTTTGCCTATACGCCCGAACGCTCGGCCGCGGCGGTGGAAAGACTGCAGGCTGCCGGCGCCATCGTTGTCGGCAAGACCAATCTGGACCAGTTCGCGACCGGGCTGGTGGGCACCCGCTCGCCGTATGGGGCCGTACCCAATGCCTTCGACAGCACTTATATAAGCGGCGGCTCCAGCTCGGGCTCGGCGTCGGTCGTTGCCCGCGGGCTGGTGGCCTTCTCGCTGGGCACCGACACGGCCGGTTCCGGGCGCGTGCCGGCCGGCTTCAACAACCTGGTGGGCGTAAAGGCAAGCTGCGGGGCGATCAGTACGCGCGGCGTGGTGCCGGCCTGTCGGTCGCTGGACTGCGTGTCCATCTTCGCTTTGGATATCGCCGACGCCGACGCCGTCCGCGGCGTGCTGACCGGCTTCGATGACGAAGACGCCTACTCGCGTAGCGCCCCGCATAACGCCGCCACGGCCAGCGCGTCGGCTACGCCGCGGCTGGGCGTGCCGAGCCAGCCCGAATTCTTCGACGACGACAGTGCACGGGCCGCCTTCGACGCGGCCGTGACCCATTGGAAAGAGGCCGGCGCCGAAATCGTCGAACTCGATTTCACCCCCTTTCACGAAGCCGCCGCCCTGCTCTACCAGGGCCCGTGGGTGGCCGAACGCTATGCCGCGGTGGGCGAATTCATCGAGTCGCATGCCGATGCGGCCGATCCGGTGGTGGCCAACATTATCACCGGCGGCAAGAACGCGACCGCGGTCGATGCCTTTCGCGCCCAGTACGCCCTCGCCGCGCTCAAGCACAAGGCTGATGCACTCATAGCGACCGTAGATGCGCTGCTGGTACCGACCGCGCCGAGCATCTATCGCCAGGACGAAATCGCGGCCGAGCCGGTCGCGCTCAACAGCCGGCTGGGTACCTACACCAACTTCGTCAACCTGCTCGATTATTGTGCCCTGGCCCTGCCGGGCGGTTTTCGCGACGACGGCCTGCCGGTCGGTATCACCGTTATTGCGCCGGCCTGGCAAGACGACCGCCTCGCCGCACTCGGCGCGCGCTGGCAAAACCACCAGCCCTGGCCGCTGGGCACGGGCAAACGCCTGGCCGCCCAGGTCGCGATCACGCCCGGTGCCGCAGCGGCCGACGATGTGGTCCGGGTCGCCGTCGTCGGCGCGCATCTGCGCGGCATGCCGCTGAACTGGCAGCTCACCGAACGCGACGCCCGCTTCGTGGAACAGACAGAGACCGCGCCGGAATACCGGCTGCTGGCACTCGCCGGCACCACACCGCCCAAGCCCGGGCTGATCCGCGGCGAGGGGGGCGCGGCCATCCAGGTCGAGCTTTGGGACGTGCCGGTCAGCGCATTTGGCTCGTTCGTTGCACTCATCCCTGCACCGCTGGGCATCGGCACCTTGCAGCTGGCCGATGGCCGGGAAGTGAAAGGTTTCATCTGTGAAGGCTGGGCCGCCGACACCGCCCGCGATGTCACTGCCTTTGGCGGCTGGCGGGCCTACATCGCAGATCAACAAGCAAAGGCGAACGACTGATGCCAGAACTCGATACCGTGCTGATCGCCAACCGCGGCGAGATTGCCGTACGCATCGCGCGTACGCTCAAGGCCATGGGCGTGAAAAGCGTGGCGGTCTATGCCGATTCGGATCGCGACAGCGGCCATGTGAACGCGGCTGATCAGGCAATCGCCCTGGGCGGCGACACGGCATCCGAAAGCTATCTCAATGTCGAGGCCGTGCTGGCCGCTGCCCGCGAAAGCGGGGCCCAGGCGATCGTGCCCGGCTACGGCTTTTTATCAGAGAACGCCGATTTCGCCCGCGCCTGCGAAGACGCCGGTATCGCCTTTGCCGGGCCCACGCCCGAACAGATCGAACAGTTCGGTCTGAAACACACCGCGCGTGAGCTGGCCGAGAACGCCGGCGTGCCGCTGGCTCCCGGCACCGGCCTGCTCGACAGCCTGGCCGCCGCGAAAACGGCGGCCGCCGAGCTCGGCTATCCGGTCATGCTCAAATCCACGGCCGGCGGTGGCGGCATCGGCCTGTCGCGCTGCAACGACGAGCCCGCGCTGGAAGCCGCGTTCGAAAAGGTCGCCCGGCTGGGCCAGAACTATTTCTCCGACGATGGCGTGTTTCTGGAACGCTTCATCGAGTCGGCCCGCCACGTCGAAATCCAGATTTTCGGCGACGGCAACGGCACGGTCGTGGCGCTGGGCGAACGCGACTGCTCGCTGCAGCGGCGCAACCAGAAAGTGGTGGAAGAAACGCCCGCCCCGCATCTGCCCGCAGCCACGCGCGAGGCGATGATGGCGGCCGCGGTGAGCCTGGGCGAGTCGGTGAACTACCGCTCGGTCGGCACCGTGGAATTCATCTACGACGGGGCCCGCGACGAGTTCTATTTTCTGGAGGTCAATACCCGCCTGCAGGTCGAGCATCCGATTACCGAAGCGGTGACCGGTATCGACCTGGTCGAATGGATGGTGCAGACCGCGGCCGGCACGCCGCCGGACCTGGCCGCATTCGAGGCCAAACCCCAGGGCGCGGCCTTCGAGGTGCGTATCTATGCCGAACAGCCGGCACACGACTTCGCCCCCTCGCCCGGCACGCTCACCGAAGTGGTGTTCGCCGAGGAGGCCCGGGTGGATACCTGGGTCGCCGCCGGCACTGAGGTATCTGCCCATTTCGACCCGATGATCGCCAAGCTCATCGTGCACGGCAATACCCGCGACGACGCACTGGCCCGACTGGCCAGCGCGCTGGACGCAACGCGCCTGTCCGGCATTGCCACCAACCTCGACTATCTGCGCCAGATCGTGGCCGACGAACGCTTCGCGGCCGGCGACGTTTCGACCGCCTTCCTGGCCGATTTCGACTATGCCCCGCCGTTTCTGGAAATCGTCAAACCCGGTACCTATACCAGCATCCAGGACTATCCCGGACGTACCGGCTACTGGCATATCGGCGTGCCGCCCTCCGGGCCCATGGACGACTACGCCTTTCGGCTGGGCAACGCCATCGTCGGCAACCATGCCTCGGCCGCGGGGCTGGAATGCACCATTCTCGGGCCGACCATTCGTTTTCATAGCGACGCCACCATCGCCCTTACCGGGGCCAAAACCGAGGCCATGCTCGACGATGCGCCGGTCGATTTCTGGGCGCCGGTTTCGGTCAAGCGCGGCCAGACGCTGGTCGTGGGCAAGGCCGAATCGGGCTGTCGTACCTATCTGGCCGTACGCGGCGGCTTCGACGTGCCCGATTATCTGGGCAGCAAGTCCACATTCGCCCTCGGCCAGTTCGGCGGCCATGCCGGCCGGCCGCTGCGCGCTACCGATATGCTGGCCATCTGTGATGCCGCCAAGCCCAATGCGCCCACGCCGGCACCCACGCGTGCGCCAAAGGCCGCACCGCCCGAACTGGTGCCCGACTACGGTTCGCACTGGGAAATCGGCGTGCTCTACGGCCCGCACGGGGCGCCGGACTTTTTCACCGAAGAATCCATCGCGGAGTTCTTCGCCACCGACTGGGAAGTCCACTACAACTCCAATCGTCTCGGCATTCGCCTGAATGGGCCGAAGCCGACATTCGCCCGCGAGGACGGCGGCGAGGCCGGCCTGCACCCGTCGAATATCCACGACACCGAATACGCCGTGGGCAGCATCAACTTTACCGGCGATATGCCGGTAATCCTCACCCGCGACGGGCCGAGCCTGGGCGGCTTCGTCTGCCCGGTGACCATTGCCGCGGCCGAGCTGTGGAAGGTCGGCCAAGTGGCGCCCGGCGATACCATTCGTTTCGTGCAGCTGGGCTTTGACGAGGCCGCCGCCCTGCAGCGCGAGCAAAACGCGGCCTGCGACGAGCTGACCGTGCCTAAAGCGCGACAACCGTTGGCCCTGCCGGCGGCGGCAGACACGGTCTCGCCCTGCGTACTGGCCGAACGCCCGGCCGAGGGCAGCCGCCCGGCGGTGGCCTATCGCCAGGCCGGCGATCGCTACATTCTGATCGAGTACGGGCCGAACGTGCTGGACCTGCGTTTTCGATTGCGCGTTTACCTGCTCATGCAGGCGCTGGAGGCCAACCCGGTCGACGGTATCCTCGAGCTGTCGCCCGGCGTGCGTTCTCTGCAGGTCAACTACGACGGCCAGCGTATTCATCAAAGCGATCTGATCGATGCGCTGCTGGCGATCGAAGCCGATCTGCCCGAGGTGGACGATCTCAAGCTCAACACCCGCGTGCTGCATCTGCCGCTGGCGTTCGAAGACAGCGCCACGCTGGACGCGGTTTCGCGTTATCGCCAGTCGGTACGCGATACCGCGCCCTGGCTGCCCAACAACGTGGACTTCATCCAGCGCATCAACGGCCTGAAGACGCGCGAACAGGTACAGGAAACCATCCTCGCGGCCAGCTATATGGTGCTCGGTCTGGGTGATGTCTATCTCGGCGCGCCCTGTGCCGTGCCGGTGGACCCGCGCCATCGGCTGGTCACATCCAAATACAACCCGGCACGCACCTATACCGCCGAAGGCACGGTGGGCATCGGCGGCGTGTACATGTGCATCTACGGCATGGACTCGCCGGGCGGCTATCAGCTGGTCGGGCGTACCCTGCCCATCTGGAACAAGTTCGGTCACAACGCCCAGTTCGAACCCGGCGAACCCTGGCTGCTGCGCTTTTTCGATCAGGTGCGCTACTACCCGGTCGACGAAGACACCCTGGCCGATATGCGGGCCGAATTCCGGGCCGGCCGGCTGCACGCCGAGATTACCGAAGAAGTCTTCGATTTCGCCGAATACCAGCAGTTTCTCGACGCCAACGCCGACGATATTGCCACCTTTCGTGAGCGACAGAGCGAGGCCTTCGCCAAGGAGGTCGAACACTGGCAGGCCCAGGCCGATGCCGAGCCCGAGGCCAAGGCCGGCCCGGCGGCCATGCCCGACGACGACGCCATCGAGGGCGAAGCCGTGACCGCCGATGTTTCCGGCAACGTCTGGAAACTGCAGGTCGAGCAAGGCGCGAGCGTCGAGGCCGGCGACCCGCTGGTGATCGTCGAGGCGATGAAAATGGAGTTCGCGGTGGATGCCCCCTGTGCCGGCACCGTCAAGGCGCTGCGCTGCAAGCAAGGCACGCTGGTGTCGGCGGGCGACGTACTGCTCGTGATCGAGCCGGCCGGCGATTGAGCATGGCCGCGGTGCATGTGGGCCGGCCCGGCGGCCCGGCCCGGCGTTCAAACCTCGCCGACCGGATCTATGCCCAGATCAAGGCCGAGCTGTTCGATTTCGAACTCATGCCCGGCGATGCGCTATCGGAAAACGAGATCGCCGCACGCACCGGGGCGAGCCGTACGCCGGTTCGCGAAGCCCTGTTTCGCCTCCAGCGCGACGGTTATGTCGACGTAAGAGAACACAGCGGCTGGTATGTCCGGCCGCTGGACTTCGACGTCTTCGACGAACTCTACGAGGTGCGGATTACGCTCGAATGCGCAGCCGCCGCGCGCCTGTGTGCGCTCGACCACCGCCCGCCCGAGCTGGCCGAGCTGAGCGCCGTCTGGCAGATCGAGCGCAGCGAGCGCAAAACCGACAGCACCATCCTCTGGCAGCTCGACGAACAGTTTCATGCCGGCCTGCTCGCCGCGGCGGGTAATCGCGAAATGGCGCGTATCCATCGCGACGTGACCGAGCGCATTCGTATCGTGCGCCGGCTGGATTTCGTCCAGCCCGCCCGGGTGGATGCCACCTACGAAGAGCATGCCGAGATCCTGAACCGGCTGGCCGAGGGCGACACTGAAGCCGCCCAGCAGGCGCTCAAACGCCATATCCGCGCCAGCCGGGATGCGGTGCGCCAGATTACGCTGCACGGGCTTTTCGAAGCGCGGGATGCACTTCGTACGCGCGAACGCTAACGCCCACACCGCCCGTGCCCGCTAGCTGTGTAAACCCACC
>NZ_APNL01000021.1:0-67565 GCF_040361435.1 Salinisphaera sp. C84B14
CCTAGCGACCGCTTCGTATTCGAGGGCTTTCTGCCGTCCAAGGCCACCGCCCGCCGCAGCCGTCTGGCAGAGCTGGCCGAGGAAAACCGTACGCTCATCTTCTATGAGTCGAGTCATCGCATCGAACGCTGCGTGCGTGATATGTGCGATGTGCTCGGCGCCGGGCGGCGGATCGGCCTGTGCCGCGAACTCAGCAAGCTGCACGAACAGAGTGTGGTGCTCGAAGCCGGGGCGCTCGGCGACTGGCTCGCCGCGGACGACAACCGCCGTCGCGGTGAATTCGTGCTGGTGGTGGCAGGGTCGACCGAGGCGAGCGGCGAGCGGGGCGAAATCGACCTGGATGCGTTGCTCGGCGAGCTGCTGGCGTTGACCGGCACCAAGCAGGCGGCCAAGGCCGCGGCCCGTCTGACCGGGCGCGCGACCAACGAGATTTATGCCCGGGCGCTGGAGCTTGCCGCTGCCGATTGATGCACCGCAGCGTAGCCACGGGTGATAGAATCCGTGCTCGGAGTCGGCCACGCAATCGCGGTGCCCGACAAGGGCACGGAGGAAAGTCCGGGCTCCACAGGGCAGGATGCCAGGTAACGCCTGGGAGGCGTGAGCCTACGGAAAGTGCAACAGAGAGTAGACCGCCTATGGCTCGTTTTCGAGCCAGGTAAGGGTGAAAGGGTGCGGTAAGAGCGCACCGCGCGTCCGGCAACGGTTCGCGGCACGGTAAACCCCATCCGGAGCAAGACCAAATAGGAGGACGACGTGCGGCCCGCACAGTCCTCGGGTAGGTCGCATGAGACATGCGGTGACGCATGTCCCAGATGAATGATTGCGCACGACAGAACCCGGCTTATCGGCCGACTCCGACCCTCTTGTTACGCCGAACGGCCGCTCTGGCCGACTTCTGCTCGCGTCTGCGTGGGCGAGCGCCCCACCTGCGCAAACCATGCGCCGGTTTTGGCGCCACGCGATTCGGTCGCCGCCAGCAATTTGCGCGAATGAAGGCTTTGCAGCGGGCGCCGGCTTACAAAGTCGTCGAGCTAAAACCGCTAAAACCCTAAAAAACAAAACAAAATGGCAGCGTCCTTTTTCATCGTAAATTGGGCTGTGAAGGCTTCAGAAATCACTGTTTTGCTGGGTTTTTTTACCTCCCGTCGTTTGCTTGACACCCGAAAGCGGCACTGCCTATAGTGGTGGCGTGGGGTAGGAAGTGGGGCAAAGTGGTACAACGGCAGAAATGAGGCCGCAGCGTGTTCAAGGGGTCGCATCCGGTCACCATCGATGCCAAGGGTCGTATTGCGATCCCGGCGTCGTATCGCCAGTCGTTGGTTGACGACTGTGCGGGCCGGCTCGTCGTGACCCAGCACTGGGATGGCTGCCTGCTGATCTACCCGTTGTCCGAATTTCAGGCGTTCGAGAAGAAACTGCTGGCCAAAGGCGGGCTCGATCCGAAGGTAAGAAACATCCAGCGTTTTCTGATTGGCAATGCCCGCGACGTCGAGATGGATAAACAGGGTCGGCTGCTGTTGCCGGCCAATCTGCGTGGCTATGCGCATCTGGAATCCAAAGCCGTGCTGTCGGGTATGGGCAATCTTTTCGAGCTGTGGGACGAAGCGACCTATCACGCGCGTTCGGCCGACATCGCCGCCCAGCTGTCCGAAGACGCCGCCAATGGCGAACTGCCCGACGTGCTCATGGATCTGAGCCTGTGACCCTCTCCATTAACCGCCGCATTTCATTCAAGTCATGAGGACCGCTGCTCACATGCCGCAGGCCGAACATCAACCGGTGTTGCTCGACGCCGCCCTGACCGGGCTTGGCGTGCGTGCGCACGGCGTGTACGTGGATGCCACGTTCGGCCGCGGCGGTCATAGTCGGGGCGTGTTGGCCCGGCTGGGCGAGAAGGGTCGGCTGATTGCATTCGATCAGGATCCGGACGCCGAGGCGCATGCCCGGCCGCTGGTCGAGGGCGATGCCCGGTTCAGCTTTGTGCGTAGCTCCTTTGCCGAGCTGGGTGAGCGTATCGCCGCACTCGGCCTCGCCGGGCGCGTTGACGGTGTGTTGTTCGACCTGGGCGTCTCGTCACCCCAGTTCGATGTCGCCGAGCGCGGCTTCTCGTTTCGTCATGCCGGCCCGCTGGACATGCGCATGAATCCCGACGCCGGGCAGCCGCTGTCGACGTGGCTGCATGCCGCAAGCCACGGCGAAATTGCGTCCGTAATCAAGCGCTACGGCGAAGAGCCCATGGCGGGTCGTATCGCGGGGGCGATAGTCGATGCGCGCGCGGCCGGGCCGATTCAGGACACCGGGCGTCTCGCCGCGATCGTGGCCGGGGCGATCCCGGCCCGGGTAGCGGCCGGCAAGCGCATACATCCGGCGACCCGCACTTTTCAGGCGTTTCGCATGTATATCAACGATGAGATCGGTGCGCTCGATCGCGGGCTCGAGAGCGCCTTTGACGTGCTGGCGCCGGGCGGGCGGCTCGCCGTAATCAGCTTTCATTCGCTCGAAGACCGTCGGGTCAAGCGCTTCATTCGCGCCCAGGCACGCCCGGCCCCGCCGCCGGTGCCGATGGCGCCGGTCGTCGAACCGGCCTTGAGCGAAATCGGCAAGCCGGTACGCGCCGACGCGGCCGAGCTTGCCGTCAACGCCCGTGCGCGTAGCGCCATCCTGCGGGTGGCTGAACGTACCGCGGCAGCGAAGGTGACGACGTGAGTCGGCCCGTGCTTACCATCATCGGCCTGTCGTTGACCATTCTGGTGAGCGCGGTGGCCGTCGTGCAGGCCAAGCACAAAACGCGTGAAATGGCGCACCAGCTGCAGGTCGAACGCGTCGAGCGCGACAAGCTCTCCACCGAATGGGCCCAGCTGCAGCTTGAAGAGAGCGCCTGGGCGAACCCTGATCGCGTGGCCCAGGTGGCCCGTCGCGAGCTGGGCATGGTGCAGCCGCGTCAATACGTGGTGCTGGAGTCGCAGCGATGAGCCGCCACGACCATCAACGCAACAGCCAGCGACCCAAACGCAACCAAACGCCGCCTCCTCCGGGCTGGCGCGGCTGGTTTGTGCTGACATTGTTCGTGGGCTTTGCCGTGGTGCTGGCCGGTCGGGCGTTCGATTTGCAGGTGCTCGATCAGGCGTTCCTGACCAAGGAAGGCGACAAGCGTCATCTGCGCAGCGTCTCGGTGCCGGCCGGTCGCGGCGTGATCAAGGATCGCAACGGCGAGCCGCTGGCGCTTTCGGCGCCGACCGAATCCGTCTGGGCGGTGCCCGGCGCCGTGCTCGAGGCGCCGGACAAGATCGCGCCGCTCGCGCATGAGTTGAATATTCCCGTTTCCGAGCTGCGCAGCCGTCTGGAAAGCTACAAAGGGCGCCAGTTCTTGTACCTGCGTCGCCAGCTCGCACCGACCGATGCACGTGCGGTAATGGCAGTCGACGCACCGGGCGTGTTCCTGCAGCGCGAGTACAAGCGCTACTACCCGGCCGGCGAGGCTGCCGCCCAGATCGTGGGCATGACCAATATCGACGGCCGCGGTCAGGAAGGCCTCGAGCTCAACCGCGACGATTATCTGCACGGTGAGCCGGGCAGTCGGCGCGTGGTCAAGGACCGGGTCGGCCGTGTGGTCGAGGATCTGGCCGAATTCCAGCCGCCTCAGGCAGGTCATGACCTGCGTCTGACCATCGATTCGCGCATGCAGTACATGGCCTACCGTCACATCAAGGCGGCCGTGGTCAAGAACGATGCGAAGGGCGGTATGGTGGTCATGCTCGATCCCACCACCGGCGAGCTGCGCGCGGTGGCGTCCTATCCGAGCTTCAACCCCAACGATCGCGACTCCATCGATCCGTCCGGCGTGCGAGCGCGCGCGGCCACCGACGTCATGGAGCCCGGTTCAACGGTCAAACCACTGCTGCTGGCCAAGGCGCTGGATAGTGGTTTGTTCGACACCGACGACGTGATTCATACCAAGGGCTGGTTCATGGTCGGCCGGCTCACGGTCAAGGACTTTCGCAACTACGGCGACGTCGATTTCGCCAAGATCCTGCAGAAATCCAGCAACGTGGGCGCTGCGCATGTGGGCCTGAAGATGGGCGCTGAAGGCGTCTGGCGTGCCTATAACGACTTCGGCTTCGGCGATATCACCGGCAGCGGCTTTCCCGGCGAGCGGTTCGGCGTGCTCAAGGATTTCTACGAGTGGAATAACGTCGAAACGGCCACGGCCTCCTATGGCTATGGCCTGGCCGTGACCGCCTTTCAGCTCATCCGCGCCTATGGCGCCATCGCCGACGACGGCATGTTGCGCAGCCTGCGCCTGATCGAAGGCGAGGGCGCCGACATGCATGCCCCGCCCAAGCGCGTGCTCAAGGCCAAAACCGCGCGCACGATGCGCCACCTTCTGGAGGGTGTGATCACCCCGGCCGGCACGGCCACGAAGGCGGCAATTCCGGGCTACCGCGTGGCCGGCAAGACGGGTACGGCCCGCAAGGCCGGTACCGGCGGCTATAACGCCGACCGTCATCAGGCCCTGTTCGTGGGCATGGCGCCGGCCGAAAAGCCGGCGCTGGTGACGCTGGTCATGCTCGACGAGCCGAAGAAGGATGCCTATTACGGCGGCGCCGTTGCCGCGCCCGTGTTTGCGGCCGTCATGCGCGATGCGCTGCGCCTGCTTCGGGTGCCGCCGGACGACCCGGGCGTATTGACCGCCTCGGCGGAAACACGATCCAACGGAGCCGGCACATGAACGGGCTGGCACCGGTAAGCAATAAAGCACGGCCCCTGGCCAGCCTCCTCGACGGGCTGGCCTGCGACGTTCCGGGCGTGGATATCGCCGGGGTGGCGATCGACAGCCGCCGGGTGAAGCCCGGCTCGCTATTTCTGGCCTATCGCGGAACGCAAAGCCATGGGCTCGATCATGTCGAAGCCGCCGTTGCCGCAGGCGCGGTCGCGGTGGCCTGGGACGACGCGCATCCGCCCGCGTTGGATGTGCCGAGCGTACGCGTCGAGGCGCTTGCCAGCCGCGCGAGTCGGATCGCCGGGCGTTTCTATGACGAGCCCTCGCAGAAGCTGTTCGTGGCCGGGGTGACCGGCACCGACGGCAAGACATCCTGTGCATGGCTGCTGTCGCAGGCGCTCGAGCTTCTCGGCGCGCGCTGCGGCTATATCGGCACGCTGGGCTTCGGTTTTGCCGACGATCTGGCCGAGGCCACGCATACCACGCCCGATCCGGTGGCCGTTCAGGACTGGCTGGCCCGACTGGCCGCCGCCGATGCCAGCGCCGTGGCCTTCGAGGTGTCCTCGCATGCGCTCGATCAGCATCGCGTTGACGGCGTGGCGTTCGACGTGGCGGTGCTCACCCAGCTCGGCCGCGACCATCTGGATTATCACGCGAGCCTCGAAGCCTACGCCGCGGCCAAGCAGCGGCTGTTCGCTTTCGACGGGCTGAGCAGCGCGGTGCTCAACGGCGACGACGCCTACGGCCGCGAGTGGCTGGCTGCGCTGGCCGCCGACGTCACGCCGATTGCTTACGGCTGCGGCGATATGGCCGCCCTGGCCGACAACTACGTGCGTATCGAGTCTGTTGCCACCCGCGTGGACGGCCTGTCGCTGACCCTGGATACAAGCTGGGGACGCGCCGTTATCGACAGCGTGCTGGTGGGGCGTTTCAACGCCATGAATCTGGCCGCGGTGCTGGCCGTGCTGCTGGCGCGCGGCGTCGATTTCGACGCGGCGACGGCGGTGCTCGCCCAGCTGACCACCGTGCCCGGGCGCATGCAGCGGGTGGATACCCGCGACGACCAGCCCATGGTGGTGGTCGACTATGCCCATACCCCGGGGGCGCTCGCCCATGCGATTGCCGCGGTGCGCGAGCATGCGGCCGCACGCGTGCTGTGTGTATTCGGCTGCGGCGGCGACCGCGATGCCGGCAAGCGCCCGCTCATGGGCGCGGCCGCCGAGGCCGCCGATGCGGTATGGCTCACCGACGACAATCCGCGCAGCGAATCGCCGGCGGCGATCGTGGCCGCGATCAGCGCCGGCATGCAGGGCAATACCCCCGTGACGATCGAACACGACCGCGCCGCCGCGATTGCGGATGCCATCCATGCCGCCCGGCCGGGCGATGTGGTCTTGATTGCCGGCAAGGGTCACGAAACCACCCAGCAGATCGGCGCCACGCGACGGATCTTCGACGACCGTCTGGCCGCCCACGACGCGCTGGAGGCGCTATGAACGGTCGCCTGTCGGAACTGGCACACACGTTGAACGCAAGCCTGCACGGCCGCGACGCCGACTATGCGGGCGCAAGCATCGATACGCGTCGGCTCGAGCGCAACGCGCTGTTCTTTGCCTTGCCGGGCGCGCGCGTCGACGGGCACGACTTCGTCGGCCGGGCGGCGAGCCTGGGCGCGGCCGCCGCAGTGGTGGCACGCGTCGTGGATTCGCCGCTGCCGCAGCTGGTGGTTGCCGACGTGGAACAGGCGTTGCAGCAGGCCGGTGCGGCTTCGCGGCGGGCGTTCGACGGCACCGTGATCGGTGTGACCGGCAGCAACGGCAAGACCACGGTCAAGCAGATGCTGGCCGCCATTCTGGCCGAAGCCGGCTCGGTACTCGCCACCGAAGGCAACCTGAATAACCACCTGGGCGTGCCGATCACGCTCATGCGGCTCAACGACAGCGTCAAGCGTGCGGTTGTCGAAATGGGCGCCTCGCATGCCGGCGAGATCGCCATGCTCGCCGAGCTGGCCCGTCCGCAGGTGGGCGTGGTCACCAATGCGGGTATGGCCCATATCGAAGGCTTCGGCAGTCGCGAAGGCGTGGCCCGGGCCAAGGGCGAAATGTTCGCCGGCCTCGACGCCGACGGCGTTGCCGTAATCAACGGCGACGACGATTTCGCGCCGCTCTGGCAAGAGCTGGCCGGGGCGCGTCGGCGGCTGGTCTTTGCCCGTCACGCACGGGCCGAAGCCGACGTGTTCGCCAGCGATATCGAACTGGGCGCCGATCACAGCCGTTTCACGCTGCATACGCCGACGGGCGCGGCCGATGTCGTACTGCCGCTGGCGGGCGCGCATAACATCAGCAACGCGCTGGCCGCAGCGGCCGCAGCCTGCGCCATTGAACTGGACGCCGACCTTATCGCTCGCGCACTGGGGGCAATGAAGGGTGTCGGCGGCCGCCTGGCGATCGTCGCCGGCCGTCATGGTGCCCGCCTGATCGACGACAGCTACAACGCCAATCCCAATTCTCTCGCCGCCGCGCTGGGCTGGCTGGCCCAGCAGCGCGGTGCGCGCTGGGCCGCGCTCGGCGATATGGCCGAGCTTGGCGAGCAGGCCGAACAGGCCCACCGCGATGCCGGCCGGGCCGCCCGCGAATCGGGCATAGAGCGGCTTTGGGTCACGGGTGAGCTCAGCCGGCTCACGGCCGAGGCCTTCGGTCCCGGCGCACAGTGGTTCTCCAATCACGGCGAGCTGATCGCGGCACTCGAAACCGCGTTGTCGGTACGCCAGAGCGAAACCACGCTGCTGATCAAGGGCTCGCGCAGCGCGCGCATGGATCGCGTGGCCGACGCGCTTGCCCTGCAGGCGCCTGCCAAGGCGGGGGTGTCATGCTGACTTTTCTTGCCGACTGGCTTGAGCCGTTGCACAGCGGCTTTCGGGTATTCCAGTTCATCACCCTGCGCGCGATTCTCGGCGTGCTCACGGCGATGGTGTTTTCGTTCGTGTTCGGCCCGATGATGATCCGCAAGCTGACCTTTCATCAGATCGGCCAGCATGTGCGCGATGACGGTCCGCAGAGTCATCTGGTGAAAGCCGGTACGCCCACCATGGGCGGCACCCTCATCATCGCCGCGGTCTTGGTGGCCACCTTGCTGTGGGGCGATCTGAGCAACCGCTGGGTGTGGCTGGTGATGCTGGTCACGGCCGCATTCGGGGTGATCGGTTTTCTCGACGACTATCGCAAGCTCAAGTTCGGCAACAGCAAGGGGCTCTCGGCCAAGGCCAAATACAGCGCCCAGACTCTCGTGGGCCTGGCCGCCGGGCTGTGGCTGTATCTGGGTGCGACGAGCGTAGCCGAAACCAGCGTGCTCATACCCATGCTCAAGGACGTGTCGGTGCCGCTGGGCGCCGGTTATATCCTGTGGAGCTATCTGGTGATCGTGGGCTCGAGCAACGCGGTGAACCTCACCGACGGCCTCGACGGGCTGGCGATCATGCCCTGCGTGCTGGTGGCCTCGGCGCTGGCGATCTTCGCCTATGTCGCCGGCAACGTGCAGTTTGCCGATTATCTCGGCTTTGCCTATATCGAAGGCGTGGGCGAGCTGTCGATCTTCTGTACCGCGATCGGCGGTGCCGGGTTGGGCTTTCTATGGTTCAACGCCTACCCGGCCCAGGTGTTCATGGGCGACGTGGGCGCGCTCGCGCTGGGCGCGGCTCTTGGCGTGGTCGCCGTGGCCGTACGCCAGGAGCTGGTGCTGGTGGTCATGGGCGGCATCTTCGTGGCCGAGACGGTGTCGGTCATCCTGCAGGTGGCCACCTTCAAGCTCACCGGCAAGCGCATGTTCCGCATGGCGCCGCTGCATCATCATTTCGAACTCAAGGGCTGGCCCGAGCCCAAGATCATCGTGCGCTTCTGGATCGTCACGCTGGTGCTGGTCCTGATTGGTTTGTCCACGTTGAAGATCCGATGAGCGGCCTGCGCGAACAACTCGCCGATGCCGCCGTGCTGGTGGTCGGCTGTGGCGTGTCCGGCGTATCGGCCGCACGCTTTGCCAGCGCCTGCGGCGCGCGCGTACGCGTGGTCGACAGCCGCGACGAGCCGCCGGGCGCGCCGGCGCTGTTCGAACATTGCCCCAAGGCGAGCCTGATCGTGGGCGAACTCGATCCCATGCTGCTCGAAGGCATGACCCATATCGTGGTGTCGCCCGGGGTTGACCTGCGCGAGCCGCTGATCGAGGCCGCGCGCGAGCGCGGTCTCGATGTCGTGGGCGATATCGAATGGTTCGCCCAGGTCGTCGATGCGCCGGTGGTCGCGATTACCGGGTCCAACGGCAAGTCCACGGTCACCGCCTGGGTGGGCGAGATCGCGCAGGCCGCAGGCCTGAACTACGCCATGGGCGGCAATTTCGGCACGCCGGCGCTGGATCTGCTCGCCGACGAGATCGAACTCTATGTACTGGAGCTGTCGAGTTTTCAGCTCGAGCTTACGCACCGGCTGGCCGCGCGGGCGGCGACCGTGCTCAACATCAGCGCCGATCATATCGACCGGCATGGCACGGTCGAGCACTACGCTGCGCTCAAGGCGCGTATTTTCGCCGCGGCCGAAGTGGCCGTGACCAATACGGACGATGCCCGCGTAGCGGCCATGCCCACCGGTTCCGCCCGTGCCTTGCGCTTCGGCGCGGCGCCGCAGGCCGACTATCGCCTGCTCGATACGGGCGATGCACGCTATCTCGCCCGCGGCGATCAGCCGTGGCTGGCCTGTGAAGAACTACGCCTGGCCGGACGCCACAACCAGCTCAACGCGCTGGCGGTGTGGGCATTGGCCGAGGCCGCGGGCATCGACCAGGCGGTGATTCGCCGCGGCCTGACGCGTTTTGCCGGCTTGCCGCATCGCTGCGAAACCGTTGCCGAAATTAAGGGCGTGCGCTGGATCAATGATTCCAAGGGCACCAATCCCGGCGCCATGATGGCCTCGCTGGCCGGCATGGATACGCCGGTGCTGTTGCTGGCGGGCGGCCAGGCCAAGGGCGCGGACTTCGCCGAGCTCGGACCGCTGGCCGGCGACAAGGCGCGGGTCGTGATCGTGTTCGGCCAGGATCGCGACACGATTGCGGCGGCGGTCGACGCCTATGTCCCCGTCGAGCGGGTCGATACGTTGCAACAGGCCGTGCGCGCCGCCGCGAACCGCGCCGAGCGCGGCGATACGGTGCTGTTCTCGCCGGGCTGTGCGAGCTTCGATCAGTTCGACAATTACGTGCATCGCGGCGAGAGCTTCGTGGCCGCCGTAGAGGAGCTGGCGGCATGATCCGCGCTTTGCAGAGCATTCAACTGCCGCGGGTACAGCCCGATACGGCGCTTATGGTCGCGCTGGCGCTGATTGGCGGCATCGGTCTGGTCATGGTGGGCTCGGCTTCGGTCGCGGTCGCCGATCGGCTGACCGACGACCCGATGTATTTCTTTTATCGTCAGGCCGTATTCGCAGTGGTGGGGCTGGTGGCCGGCTTTGTCGTGCTGCATGTGCCGATGCGTGTGTGGCAGGCGAATACCTTCACGCTGCTGGGTATCGGGCTGTTGCTGCTGGTGATCGTGCTTATCCCGGGTATCGGTCATGCCGTCAACGGCGCTCGCCGCTGGATCGATCTGGGGCCGTTCTCCATGCAGGCTTCTGAGCCGGCGCGGTTCTGCCTGATCCTGTATGTCGCCGGCTATGCCGCACGCCGCCAGAGCGAGCTTGCCACCAGCTGGGGCGGGCTGTTCCGGCCGATGTTCTTCATGGCACTGGCCAGCTTCCTGCTGCTGATCGAACCCGACTTCGGTGCAGCCGCGGTCATGGTCGCCGTGGCCGCAATGATTCTGTTTCTGGCCGGCGCACGGCTGACCTACCTGCTCGTGCTCGGCACGCTGGCCGGCACCGCGGTGGTGGGTCTGGTGCTGTCGTCGCCGTATCGTCTGGCGCGTCTGCTGAGCTTTTCCGATCCCTGGGCGCATCCCTATGCCAGCGGTTTTCAGCTCACCCAGTCGTTGATCGCCATCGGCCGCGGCGAGATCGCCGGCGTCGGCCTGGGCAATTCGGTGCAGAAACTGCTGTATCTGCCGGAAACCCATACCGACTTTCTGTTTGCCGTCTATGCCGAGGAATTCGGCCTGATCGGCACGCTGGTGCTGATCGGCCTGTTCGCCACCGTGGTCTGGCGCGGCTTCGTTATCGCCCGCCGTGCGGTGCTCGCCGAGCAACTGTTCGCCGGCTTCGTGGCCTATGGCATGTCGAGCTGGCTGGTTTTGCAGGCCTTTCTCAATATCGCCGTGAACATGGGGCTGCTGCCGACCAAAGGCCTGACCCTGCCGTTGATGAGCTACGGCGGTTCCAGCCTGGTGATGATGTGCGTGCTCTGTGCGCTGTTGCTGCGTGTGGACATCGAAACGCGCACGCCCGAGAAAGGGGGCGCGCGATGACTACGCCCGCAAGCAAGAGCACCCAGGCGCCGCACGTGCTGATCATGGCCGGTGGCACCGGCGGCCACGTCTTTCCCGCGTTGGCGGTGGCCAAGGCGCTGCGGGCGCACGGCGTGCAGGTGAGCTGGCTGGGCACGGCGGCCGGTATCGAGGCACGTCTGGTGCCGGCCAACGATCTGACCCTGCATACCATCGACGTGGCCGGCCTGCGCGGCAAGGGCACGCTTTCGTGGCTGGCCGCGCCGCTGCGTCTGGCCCGTGCCTGCCTGCAGGCTCTTGCCGTGGTTCGCCGCGTCGCGCCGCAGCTGGTCGTCGGCATGGGCGGATTCGCGGCCGGGCCTGGAGGGCTGGCCGCGCGTCTGACCGGACGGCCGCTGCTTATCCATGAGCAGAACGCGGCCGCCGGTCTGACCAATCGCCTGCTGGCGCGTATGGCCACCACCGTGCTGCAGGCATTTCCGAATACGTTTGCCGGCGACACGGCCCGCAGCGTGGGCAATCCCGTGCGCGCCGAAATTCTGGATCTGCCGGGCCCGGCCGCGCGGTTTGCCGACCGCGATGGCCCGATTAAGCTGCTTGTGCTCGGTGGCAGCGGTGGCGCGCTGGCCATCAACGAGCGCGTGCCGGCGGCACTGGCCCGTATCGATACGAACAAGCGGCCGCAGGTTCGGCATCAGGCCGGGCGCACGCTCGAACAGGCCGAGGCGGCCTACGCGCAGGCCGGCGTCGAGGCCGATGTGAGTGCCTTCATCGACGACATGGCGGCCGCCTATGCCTGGGCCGATGTGGTGATCTGTCGCAGCGGCGCGCTTACCGTGGCAGAACTGGCCGCGGCCGGCGTGGCGGCACTGCTGGTGCCGTATCCGTTTGCGGTCGACGACCACCAGCGCGCCAACGGTCAGTATCTGGTGGACGCGGGGGCGGCGACCCTTATCGACCAGTCCGAACTGAGCGTCGAGCGCCTTGCCGAAGAGATCGAGCGCCTGTGCGCCGATCGCAACGCGCTGCGCGAACGCGCCGAGGCTGCCCGGCGCGTCGCCTGGCCGCATGCCACCGACGATATCGTCACCGCCTGCTTCGACACCATGGAGGCCGCATGATTGCCCCCCAGGGACGTAGCCCCAACGGCGATTTCCAGCCGCTGGCCGAGCGGCCGATGCGGCGCGTGCGTACCGTGCATATGGTGGGCATCGGCGGCGTCGGCATGGCCGGTATCGCCAGCGTGCTGCTCAACCTCGGCTATGCCGTGACCGGCAGCGATATCAAGGATGGGGTGACCACGCAGGCGCTGGCGGCCCAGGGCGCGAAGATCTTCATCGGCCATGCCGCCGAGAACGTTGAAGGCGCCGACGTGGTGGTCGTTTCAACCGCGGTGTCCGAGGACAATCCGGAGGTCGCCACCGCGCACGAACGGCTCGTGCCAGTGGTGCGTCGTGCCGAAATGCTCGCCGAACTGATGCGTTTTCGCTATGGCATCGCCGTGGCCGGCACCCATGGCAAGACCACGACCACGAGTCTGGTTGCCGCACTGCTGGCCGGCGGCGGGCTGGACCCGACCTTCATCGTCGGCGGCAAGGTGCTGGGCGCCAACAGCAACGCACGCCTGGGCGAGGGTCCGTATCTGGTTGCCGAGGCCGACGAGTCCGACGCGAGCTTTCTGTTTCTGACCCCGATGATGGCGATCGTTACCAATATCGATGCCGACCATCTGGAAACCTATGGCGGCGAGTTCTCGCGCCTGACCGAAACCTTCGTGGAATTCCTGCATCACCTGCCGTTCTATGGCCTGGCCGTGCTCTGTGCCGACGACCCGGTGGTGCGTTCGATTCTGGCCGATGTGGGCCGCCCGATCGTGACCTACGGCATCGACCACGATGCCGACATCATGGCCGAGGATCTGGCCTTCGACGGCACCGGCACGCGCTTCACGCTGCGCCGTAACGGCGAGCCGGGCCATGCCGTGCATCTCAACCTGCCGGGCAAGCACAACGTGCTTAACGCCCTGGCCGCCGCCGCGGTGGCGCACGAACTGGGTGTGGACATGGCCGCGATCGGCCAGGCGCTGTCCCAGTTCGCCGGTATCGGCCGTCGCTGCGAAGTCCATGGCGAGATCGTGCTCGCCGGCCAGCGCGTGCTGCTGGTCGACGACTACGGCCATCATCCGCGCGAGCTGGTGAGCATCATCAGCGCCGCGCGCAACGCCTGGCCCGATCGGCGGCTGGTGGTGGTATTCCAGCCGCACCGTTTTTCGCGCACCCGCGATCTGTTCGACGACTTCTGCCAGGTGCTGGCAGAACTGAACGTACTCGTGCTCTGCGAAGTCTATGCCGCGGGCGAACATCCGATCGCCGGCGCCGACGGCCGCGCGCTGGCACGCGGCGTGCGTGCGCGCGGCAAGGTCGACCCGGTATTCGTCGACGACGTGCAGCGCCTGAGCGACGTGCTCAGCGGGGTGGTGCGCGACGGCGACGTACTGCTCACTCTCGGCGCCGGCGATATCGGCGCGGTGGCCCAGCAGATGGCTCGCACATTTAAGGAAGCAACGACATGAACAGCCCGCGTATTACCGATGCAAGCGCGTTTGGCCGTGTTGCCGTTCTCATGGGCGGCTGGTCGGCCGAGCGCGCCGTATCTTTGGATTCTGGCGCAGCGGTGGGTGCCGCCCTGGAACGCCGCGGCGTGGATGTCACGATCATCGACGTCGACCAGCGGCGCGTGCTCGGTCTGGCTGAGGAAGGCTTCGACCGCGTGTGGCTGGCATTGCATGGCCGCGGCGGCGAAGACGGCCTGGTCCAGGGCGCGCTCGAGCTGCAAGGGCTGCCTTATACGGGCAGCGGCGTGCTGGCCAGTGCCTTGTCTATGGACAAGGTGCGCACGAAAGCGCTGTGGGCCGCGCAGGGTATCCCGACGCCGGCCCATCGGCTGCTGGATTCCCGCACCGATTCGCAGGCCGTGGTCGACGCGCTCGGGCTGCCGCTGATCGTCAAGCCGGTGCATGAAGGCTCAACCATCGGCATCAGCAAGGTCGAGCGCATCGAGGATCTGGATGCCGCGCGCGCCGCGGCCGCGAAATACGATCGCGAGGTGATGGCCGAGCAGTTCGTGGCCGGGCCCGAATACACGGCATCGATTCTGGATGGGCGCGCCTTGCCGCTGATTCATATCGAGCCGTCCAGCGGTTTCTACGACTACGAAGCGAAGTACGTCGCCAACGACACCCTTTATCACTGCCCCTGCGATCTCGAACAGGGCCGCGAGGCCGAGCTGCAGCGCCTGGCGCTGCGTGCTTTCGAGATCACCGGGGCGCGCGGCTGGGGGCGCGTCGACTTCATGCTCGATGCGGCCGGCCAGCCGTGGTTTCTGGAACTCAACGCCATTCCCGGCATGACTTCGCATTCGCTTGTGCCGATGGCGGCGCGCGCCGCAGGAATGGATTTCGACGAACTGGTGTGGCGCATTCTTGCCGCCACGCTGAACACGGCTAATCAGGAGAAAGACAATGAACTGGCGTGAACCCAAGCGCTGGCGGGACGCCCTGGTGGGCGCAGGTTTGCTGCTGGGTGTGGCAGCCTGTACCTGGCAGGGGATCAAGCCGGAAGGCGAAGCCGCTCGGCACCTGTATATTAGCGGCGACGCGGTGCATGTCAGCGACGATCGGATCGCGGAAATCGCCGCGCCTTACCTGGATGCCTCCTTTTTCGACGTGGATTTGGAGGGATTGCAGGCAAAACTCGGTAATCTGGCATGGTTGCGCGAAGTGAAGGTTTCGCGCCACTGGCCGGATGGTGTGGTCGTCCGGGTAAGCGAGCACGAGCCCGTCGCGCTATGGGGCGAAAACTCCGTGCTCGCGGCAGACGGTCAGGTTTTTACGCCGTCGGCGCAGACACGGCCCGCGGGGCTGGTACAACTCCACGGCCCGGATACGGCGGGCCTGAAGGTCTATAACATGTATCAAAAGCTGGCCGAGACGCTAGCGGCTTCCGACGTCGAGCTGCATAGTCTCGCGTTGGACGCGCGTGGCTCGTGGAGCGCGCAGCTGGCCGATGGGCTCGAGCTGCGCCTGGGCCGCGACGATATCGATGCCCGCGTGCAGCGTTTCGTGCGCTATGCGCTGGGTGATGAGCAGGCGCGCAGCCGTCTGGCCGATGCCGGCTATGTGGATTTGCGCTACAGCGATGGTTTTGCAGTCGGCGGCACGCGTGCCGCGACCGGCAATCAGGAGAAAGGTGATGAGCAAGCGGCCTGACCAGAATCTCGTCGTCGGCCTCGATATCGGCACCTCCAAGGTTGCCTGTATCGTCGCCGAGATCAACGAGGGCAAGCTCGAGATCATCGGTCTGGGTAGTGCGCCGTCGCGCGGCATGAAGAAGGGGATGGTGGTCAATATCGAATCCACCACCGATTCCATTCGTCGCGCGGTCGAAGAAGCCGAGTTGATGGCCGGTTGCCGGATCCAGTCCGTGCACTGCGGAATCTCGGGCGCCCATGTGCGCTCGCTGAATTCGCACGGCATCGTGGCGGTGCGCAACAAGGAAGTCACCGAATCGGATATCGAGCGCGTGATCGATGCCGCCTGCGCGGTCGCGATTCCGGCCGACCAGAAGATCCTGCACGTGCTGCCTCAGGAATTCGCCGTCGACGACAACGAAGGTATCCAGGAGCCGGTCGGCATGTCCGGCGTGCGTCTGGAGGCCAAGGTGCATATCGTCACCGGCGCGGTGACCTCGGCACAGAATATTCAGAAATGCGTCGGCCGTTGCGGCCTGGAAGTCTCCAAGCTGTCGCTCGAACAGCTGGCGTCCAGCTATGCGGTGCTTTCCGACGACGAAAAGGATCTGGGCGTCGCCCTGGTCGATATTGGCGGCGGTACCTCGGATATCGCCGTGTTCGTCAACGGCTCAATTCGGCATACGGCGGTGATCCCGATCGCCGGCGATCAGGTGACCAACGATATCGCGGTCGCGCTGCGTACGCCGACCCAGCATGCCGAGGGCATCAAGATTCGCTATGGCTGTGCCTTGCCGGAACTCATCGAGGACGACGATGCCATTGAAGTACCGAGTGTCGGCGAACGCCCGCCGCGGCGGCTGTCGCGCTATACGCTCGCCGAGGTGATCAAGCCGCGCTACGAAGAGCTGTTCATGCTCATCCACAAGGAACTGGTGCGCTCCGGTTTCGAGGATCTGCTGGCCGGCGGCGTGGTGATCACCGGTGGCTCATCCAAGATGGAAGGGCTCACCGACCTGGCCGAAGAGGTGTTCCATATGTCGGTTCGCCTGGGTACGCCGCAGCGCGTGCAGGGACTTTCGGATGTGGTGAAGAATCCGATCCATGCCACGGGCGTGGGTCTGCTCGAGTTCGGTAACCGTTCCCAGCCGCGGCCGGGAATCGATATTTCCAATAAAGATAATTCGTTTGCGCAGGTCTGGGAGCGGATGAAGGCCTGGTTCCAGGGGAATTTCTAGTTTCGCGTTCGATCAACGTCGGTCAATTGCCGGCAGTCGCCGGCCCGACACAAAAGTTTTTCCGCAAGGAAAAAGCACGGCAACCAAGATAGAGGTGCATCATGCCTGAAGTATTTGAATTTGCAGATCAAAAGACCGATAAGGCCATTATCAAGGTCATCGGCGTCGGCGGTGGCGGCGGCAACACCATCAACCAGATGGTCAACGGCGGCATCGAAGGCGTGGACTTCATCTGTGCCAACACCGATGCCCAGCATCTGGAGCGTTGCGATGCCGATGTGCTCGTACAGCTCGGCATGAACGTCACCCGCGGCCTGGGCGCCGGTGCGGATCCGGCCATCGGCCGTCAGGCCGCCGAAGAGGATCGCGACCGCATTCGTGAATCCATCGAAGGCGCGGATATGCTGTTCATTACCGCCGGCATGGGTGGCGGCACCGGCACCGGCGCGGCGCCGGTCGTGGCCGAGATCGCCCGCGAAATGGGCATTCTCACCCTGGCCGTCGTGACCAAGCCGTTCCCGTTCGAGCGCGGCCGTCGCATGGAAATCGCCAAGCAGGGCATTGAAGAGCTGGGTCGCTATGTCGATTCGCTGATCGTGATCCCGAACGAAAAGCTGCTCACCGCCCTGGGCAAGGCGACCACGCTCAAGAACGCCTTCCAGGCGGCCAACAATGTGCTGCACAACGCGGTGCAGGGCATTTCCGATCTGATTACCCGTCCGGGTGTGATCAACGTCGACTTTGCCGACGTGCGTCGCGTGATGTCGGTGCAGGGTATGGCCATGATGGGCCGTGCGACGGCCGTCGGCGACGACCGTGCCCGCGAAGCCGCAGAAGCCGCGCTGGCCTCGCCGCTGCTGGATGATCTGAGCCTGCACGGCGCCCAGGGCCTGCTGGTCAACGTCTCGGGCGACGAGAACCTGGGCATCCACGAGTTCCAGATCGTAAACGAAGTCATCGCCGATATGGGCGCGGACAACGCCGAAGTCATCGTCGGCATGGCCGAAGATCCGAGCATGGGCGACGAAATCTGCGTAACCGTCGTGGCTACGGGCCTGGGCCGTCAGGCCGAAGAGCGCGAAGCCATTCGTGCCGTCAAGCGTGATGCCGGCGGCCAGATGCGCTACGAGGATCTGGATCGTCCCACGGTGATCCGTAACCGTCCGCAGCAGTCCTCGCGCGAGAACGCCGCGGTCGATATGGATTACTTCGACGTGCCGGCGTTTCTGCGTAACCAGGCCGACTAAAGGCCATGGTTGCAGGGCGTCTGCCGGAGCCGGCCTGCGGGCCGGCGGTAGTCGAAAACATGCCGGTTGGCGGTAGCCGTGCGCTGCCAACCGGCATCCCTGTGTTAATCTAAGCGGCTTTGCGGACCGGGCTTTTTCGGGTTCCGGGCGCGAGCGGTAGCAGGACGCGGCGAGTTAAGGCGAAATTAAGCCACTGTGCATAAAGTATCTGACCGTCAGGTGACGGCTTTATGACATGGCAAGCCGAGCATGACAAACCGCCACAAGGATAAGAACTCGATGCTTAGACAACGCACCTTGAAGAACCCCATCCGGGCGACCGGCGTCGGCTTGCATACCGGCCAGAAGGTTTATATGACCCTGCGCCCGGCACAGGCGGATATGGGCATTGTGTTTCGTCGTACGGACTGCACTCCGGTCAAGGAGTTCCGTGGCGATGCGTTCAAGGTGGGTGATACGACGCTGGCGACCACGCTTGTCGACGACGGCGTGCGCGTTCAGACCGTGGAGCATCTGCTGTCGGCGATGGCGGGTCTGGGCATCGATAACGCGATCGTCGAGCTGTCTTCCGACGAGCTGCCGATCATGGATGGCAGCGCTGGGCCTTTCGTGTTCCTGATCCAGTCGGCCGGCATTCAGGAGCTGGATGCGCCAAAGAAGTTCATCCGTATCAAGCGTTCGGTTCAGGTCACCGACGGCGACAAATGGGCGCGCTTTGACCCGTTCGACGGCTTCAAGGTGAGCTTCTGTATCGACTTCGACCATCCGGCGTTCGATTCCGACACTCAGTCGGCGACCGTCGATTTCTCCACGACCTCGTTCGTTCGTGAAGTCAGCCGTGCGCGGACCTTTGGCTTCATGCGCGATATCGAATTCCTGCGCTCGAACAACCTCGCGCGCGGCGGCAGCATGGATAATGCCGTTGTTCTCGACGACTATCGCGTACTCAACGCCGACGGTCTTCGCTACGACAACGAATTCGTGCGCCACAAGATCCTCGACGCGATCGGCGACCTTTATTTGCTGGGCCATGGCCTGATCGGCAGCTATTCCGGCTACAAGTCGGGGCACGCGCTCAACAACAAGCTGCTGCGCGCGCTGCTGTCGGAAGAAAAAGCCTGGGAAGAGGTCACCTACGAGGATATCGAGGATTCCCCGATTTCCTATATCAACGCCCGCCCCGTCGCGGCTGCGTAGACAAGCGGGCTAGCCGTCGTCGCGGCGCCCGGCTTCGGCCAGGCGCGCGAGCGCGTCGGCGAGCTGTTTGTCGGCGATATAGGACGCGCTGCGGCGCAGATGCGCCCGTGCGGTATCGCTGATCGTGCGCACCGCCTCGGGTGGCGGCGCGGGCGTCAGGTCCGGGCGTACCTTGATTTCGACACCTTCGATATGCAGGCGCATGCGCTGTGCGAGTGCCTGTACGATCGCCGGCTGCATATAGCGTAGCCGGGTCGCCCACCCGGCGTGGGTGACGTGCAGGCGCAGACGATAGCCTTCATAGGCCGCGACGCGTACGTGCGGGCCTGCGGCTTCCGGCAGAATTTCCAGCAGCGACTGGCGCATGCGCTCGAGAAAACGCGCCCGTCCGATCAGATCGGCAATATCCGGGGTCGCTGTATGCAGCAGGGACTGGATTGATTGCGGTGTCGTCCCCATGCTCTTTCCAGGCCGACGCAAACGGATTGTCCAAAGCGTAGCAGCCGTATTCGGCTGTCGTCACTGAAAGGCAGACAAGGCCTGCGGTATCATGCCCGTTTTGCACCGCGCGCGATGTTCGCGGCGCTTCGATCGGGCCAGACGACGAGGGTTCATGAGCAATATTCTGACCAAGCTTCTCGGTAGCCGTAATCAGCGGGTGGTCAAGCGGTTGCACCGCATTGTCGGCGCCGTCAACGCCCTCGAGACCGAATACGAGGCACTCAGCGACGAGCAGCTGCAGGCCAAGACCGAAGAGTTCCGCGCGCGGCTCGAACAGGGCGCGAAGCTCGACGACCTCACCGCCGAGGCGTTCGCCACCGTGCGTGAAGCCGGCAAGCGCGTGCTCGGCATGCGGCATTTCGATGTCCAGCTCGTCGGCGGTCTGGTGCTTCACCAGGGCAAGATCGCCGAGATGAAGACCGGCGAAGGCAAGACGCTGGTCGCGACGCTGACCACGTATCTGAACGCGCTGCCCGCGCAGGGCGTTCACATCATCACGGTCAACGACTATCTGGCCAGCCGCGACGCCGAATGGATGGGCCGTCTTTATCGCTTTCTGGGTCTGACGGTGGGCGTGATCTATTCCGGCCAGGATCCGCAGGGCAAGCGTGCGGCCTATGCCTGCGATATCACCTACGGTACGAACAACGAGTTCGGCTTCGACTATCTGCGCGACAACATGGCGTTCTCGCCGGCCGATCGCGTTCAGCGGCCGCTCCACTACGCCATCATCGACGAAGTCGACTCCATTCTCATCGACGAGGCCCGTACGCCGCTGATCATCTCGGGGCCCACCGACGACGATCCGGAAACCTCGATGCGGGTGGACCGCCTGGTCAAGCACCTCGACGAGCAGACCGAAGAAGACGGCCCCGGCGACTACTCGCCGGAAGAAAAGAACAAGCAGGTCTTTCTGACCGAAGACGGCCACCAGAAGGTGGAGGCGCTGATGCGCGAGGCGGGCCTGCTCGATGCAGAAGAAAGCCTCTACGACGCCAACAACGTCGCGCTCATGCACCACATGAACGCGGCCCTGCGTGCACACGTGCTCTATCAGCGCGATGTGGACTACATCATCGCCGACGGCCAGATCGTGATCGTGGACGAGTTCACCGGCCGTACCATGCCCGGGCGGCGCTGGTCGGATGGCCTGCATCAGGCCATCGAGGCCAAGGAAGGCGTCAAGATTCAGAAAGAGAATCAGACCCTGGCCTCGATCACCTTCCAGAACTTCTTCCGCCTCTACGACAAGCTCTCGGGCATGACCGGCACGGCCGACACCGAAGCCTTCGAGTTTCAGTCGATCTACGGTCTGGAAGTGGTGGTCATACCCACCAACAAGCCGCTGCTGCGCAAGGACCTGCCCGATCAGATCTTCATGACCGGCGCCGAGAAGTTCCAGGCCATTGCCGAGGAAGCCAAGCGTGCCAGCGAAGCCGGCCAGCCGGTGCTCATCGGTACCGCCTCGATCGAAGCCTCCGAGCTGTCCTCGCGGCTGCTGCGCCAGCTCGGCATCCGCCACGAGGTGCTCAACGCCAAGCAGCATGAGCGCGAGGCCGAGATCATTGCCCAGGCCGGGCGTCCCGGCGCGGTCACGATTGCCACCAACATGGCCGGGCGCGGTACCGATATCGTGCTGGGCGGCAATATCCAGGAAGCGCTGGAGGCCATGCAAGACGACCAGGCCGGCCGCCAGCGCCTGCAGGATGAATGGGCCAAGACCCACCAAGCCGTGCTCGAAGCCGGCGGCCTGTACGTGATCGGCTCGGAACGCCACGAATCACGACGCGTGGACAACCAGCTGCGCGGTCGTTCGGGTCGCCAGGGTGACCCGGGCGCGTCGCGCTTCTATCTGTCGCTCGAAGACAGCCTCATGCGTATCTTCACGCCGCCGCGGCTGCGCGCCATGCTGCAGAATCTCGGCCTGGAAAAAGGCGAGGCGATCGAGCACAAGTGGGTCACGCGGGCGATCGAGAACGCGCAGCGCAAGGTCGAATCCCACCATTTCGATATCCGCAAGCAGCTGCTTGAGTACGACAACGTCGCCAACGACCAGCGCCAGGTGGTTTACGAGCAGCGCAACGAGATCATGGACGCCGAGGATGTCGGCGATATCGTTGAAAACATCTGGGACGAGGTCGTCAACGACGTCATCAGCCAGCATATCCCGCCGCAGAGCCTGGAAGAGCAGTGGGATATTCCCGGCCTGGTCGAGGCGATCCAGCGCGATTTCGGCCAGGAACTGCCGATTCAGCAGTGGCTGGACGAAGAGAAGATGCTCGACGAGGAAGGCCTGCGCGAGCGTATTGCCGCGCAGTTGAAGCAGGCCTACGAGGACAAGCGTGAAGAGGCCGGCTCCGACGTGCTGGCCCAGATCGAAAAGGCCGTGCTGCTCCAGGTGCTCGACTCGCTCTGGCGCGAGCATCTGGCGTCCATGGACTACCTGCGCAAGGGCATCCACCTGCGCGGCTATGCCCAGAAGGATCCGAAGAACGAGTACAAGCGTGAAGCCTTCGAGATGTTCAACGACATGCTCACGCGGCTCAAGCACGAAACGGTGACCGTACTCGCCCGCGGCCGGGTTCGTGCCGAGGCCACCGAGGAAGCCCGGGAAGAACGCCGCAAGCAGATGGAAAACCTCGACTTCCAGCATGCGGAAGCGGCCAGCGCGGCCGACCAGGCCGTGGCCGCGGCAGCCGCGGCTCAGCAGCAGCCCGATGGCCAGGCGCCGGACCCCGCCGAACAGGCCGCCCGCGCCAATCTGCCGGGTTCGGATGCGCCGGCCGCACGCGAACCGGGCGACGGCGACCAGCGGCCCGAAACCTTCGTGCGCAACGAACGCAAGATCGGTCGCAACGAGCCCTGTCCCTGCGGCTCGGGCAAGAAGTTCAAGCATTGCCACGGACGAGACTGAAGCGATATGGCCGTTAATCTGAGTGCGCCGGCGCGCCTGCTGCCGGTCGCCGGCGCTGCGTGGGCCGTGGGTGAAGCCGCGATCAAGAAACCCGGCCGCAACGACATGGCCGTGCTCAAGCTGGCGGATACCGCCACCGTGGCCGGCGTGTTCACACAAAACGCCTTCGCCGCCGCGCCGGTACGCGTGGCACAGCGCCATCTGGCCGCAGGGCCGGTGCGCGCGCTGGTGATCAACAGCGGCAACGCCAATGCCGGCACTGGCCGACGCGGCGAAGCCGACGCCCTGGCGTGTTGCAAGAGCGTGGCCGATAGCCTGGCGCTGGGATCGGAGCAGGTGCTGCCGTTCTCGACCGGCGTGATCGGCCAGCATCTGCCGGTCGAGCGTATGCAGGCCTGTATCGCCGGTCTTGACGCCGGTCTGGACCCGGATCACTGGCTGGACGCGGCCCAGGCGATCATGACCACCGATACGGTCGCCAAGGGCGCGTCGCGCAGCGTGGATATCGGCGACGGCGCTACCGTGACCTTGACCGGTATCGCCAAGGGGTCGGGCATGATCCGGCCGGATATGGCCACCATGCTTGCCTTTATCGCCACCGATGCCGCGATCGACGCGGAGGCGCTCGACACCGCCTTGCGTACGGCGATGACGCATTCCTTCAATGCCATGTCGGTCGACGGCGATACCTCGACCA
Source organism: Salinisphaera sp. C84B14 (assembly GCF_040361435.1). Lineage (NCBI taxonomy): Bacteria > Pseudomonadati > Pseudomonadota > Gammaproteobacteria > Salinisphaerales > Salinisphaeraceae > Salinisphaera > Salinisphaera sp. C84B14. The sequence continues at coordinate 23,178 of NZ_APNL01000021.1, forward strand.
ACGATGCCTGTATCGCCTGTGCCACCGGCGCGGGGGCAGAGCTTGCACCGAGCGCGCCCGGCTGGGGCGCCTTTATCGATGCGCTGACCGACCTGGCCCGCGAACTGGCGCAGGCCATCGTGCGCGACGGCGAGGGCGCGACACGCTTCATCACGCTCGATATCAGCGGTGCCCGCGACGAGGCCGAGGCGAGGGCGGTGGCCTTTACGGTCGCCCATTCGCCGCTGGTCAAGACCGCCTGTTTTGCCGGCGACCCGAACTGGGGGCGCATCCTGGCCGCGGTCGGACGTGCGCCGGTGGCGGATTTCGCGATCGATCATGTCGCCATCGCGCTCGACGCGGTCGCGATCGTGGCCGACGGCGAGCCGCGAGACGACTATATGGAAAGCGATGCCGCCGCGGTCATGGCCCAAAGCGAGTACACCATTGCCATCGATCTCGGGCGCGGCGATGCGTCGGCCCGTATCTGGACCTCCGATTTGTCCTACGAATACGTGCGTATCAACGCCGAATACCGCAGCTGAACCGTCATGCCATCAGATAAGCAGGTGCCGCTGGATATTGCGGTGGGTATTCTGGTTGATCAGGCCGGCCGCCTGTTGATTGCCCGGCGCCGGCCCGGCACGCCGGGCGAAGGACTTTGGGAGTTCCCCGGCGGCAAGCGCGAAAACGAAGAGCCGATGCGCGACTGCCTGGCTCGGGAACTGGCCGAGGAAGTCGGCGTAACCGACTGTCGGCTCGATACGCCGCTGATCCGGTTCATGCATACGAAGGGCGAACGCCCGGTGCGTCTGCATGTCTGGCGTATCGATCAGTGGCAGGGCGAGCCACGCGGCCTCGAAGGCCAGCAATTGGCCTGGGTCGAGCGACGTGCGCTGGCGGATTATCAACTGCTGCCGGCCACCGACGTAATTCTGTGCGCGTTCGACCTGCCGGACCGATATCCGATCACCCCGGCGCTGAGCGCGGCCGACCCGAATGCTTGGTGGGCGCGGCTCGAGACGCTGCTCGCGCAGCCGCAGACACGTCTGCTCCGCCTGCGCGACCAGGGGCTGGAGGATAGCTCCTATCAGGCGCTGGCAGCGAAGGTTGTTGACGCGGGCCACCGCCACGGCGTCGCCGTACTGGTCGATCGGTCGCTGGCCGTATGCGAGGCGGCGGGCGCAGACGGGCTGCACTGGTCGGTGGCGCGATTGCTCGAATCAGGGCGGCCCGCGCTGGCGCCGGGCCAGCTATTGGCTGTATCTGCGCATACCGGCGCGGATCTCGTCGCGGCGGTCGAGCGTGGCGCCGATTTCGCGGTGCTATCGCCGGTCGCAGCGACGCCGACCCATCCGGGCGCACCGGCGCTCGGCTGGAAGGGCTGGTGCGCTGCCCGGGCCGACCATGCCTTGCCGGTTTATGCCTTGGGCGGCCTGGGAGAGGACGACCTGAGCGCGGCCCAGCAACGCAACGCCCAGGGCGTCGCAGCCATCCGGGCGTTCTGGAAGGCCACCGATTAGCGCCTGCTAACACCCAACGCCAATCGTCGTGCTGCCTTGTCAGAAATTGGCCCGGCAAGGCACGAGCCGAGATGCTTGGCGACCCAAAGGAACGACGCGCAACGCCGCACGGGGGATTTCCGGGCGCAACCCGTCGGCAAGCGGGCCGGGCGTAATGATTCGAGGCGCACAGTCCAGCAGGCAATGCCGCGCGCTCATGTCGCAAAGCGTCACCACGCTCACCCGCGCATTCTGTTGCCCAAAAACGGGCCGCGGCGCGGCGATTTCGTTCGCGTTAACAGGGCCTGGATCCGCTGTCGGCTGGCGCATGGGGGCGCCGCTTGCGGCCACCGGAGTTTGAGATCCCTGCGAGCCGTGCCTTGCGAGGTTAGTGCGGCAGGCCCGAGTCGTCCGCGTCGTCGGGCAGCACGCCGCCGGCCGAGCCGGTAGGGTCCGGAATCCGGTTGCTTTCATCGAGCCAGTCGCCCAGGTCGATCAGCTTGCAGCGGCGCGAGCAGAACGGCCGATAGTCATTATCACGGCCGATGCGGGCCGGTTTGCCACATTGCGGGCATTCGATCGTCTTGGTCATTAGAAACGGCAGCAGGCCATACGGAATTCGACATTGGACGGGTACTGGCGCACGCGCAGCTTCTTGTCCTGCACTTCGACAAAGCGAATCGTGGCGCGGTGGCGCCCGGCGCTGATCTCCGGAAATACGCGGGCGTCGTCGATCAGCACGCGGATGAGCTGGGTGCTGGGGTCCATGTTGTGTACGAGTACGCCTTTCTTGGCCGTTTGCAACGCCGGGCTGGTACTTTCGCGTAACAGCCGCAGCAGCATGCCAATAGCCTGCTCGAACGGCTGGATATGCCCGGCCCAGGCTTTCAGGTCGCGGGCCTGGTCGGCGTTCTTCTGCGACAGCCAGTGCTGGAACGCGGGGAGGTCGAAGCCGCAATCGCCGCCGGCGATCGGGCTGCGGTTATTGAGGCTGTTGAGCAGTTCGTTGTCGCGCAGTTGGTAGGAGGCGAACTGCGGCGGCATGGTCTGCATGGCACGCCCGAGGCTATCGAGTTCGCCCAGCACCTGCTTGAGCGCGCGCTCGTCGACGTCGTCGCGGTCGCCCAGCTTTTCGAACGCGGCATAGCGGCTGCCGAGTTCCTTGCTGACCTCGGCGCGCGTGTCGTAGCGCGACATCACGTTGAGGATATCGATCAGGGCGTCCAGTGTCGCGCGACGGCCCCACGGGCTTTCGTCGGCTTCGTGATGGCGCAGGCGCGCAATCAGGTGTTCGAGACGCAGGAAGGTTCTTATGCGTTCGTTGAGCGGTTGCTCGTAACAGAACGCGCCGTTATCGGCCACAGACAACCCTCGATGGATGAATCAGGCGGTCAGTCTATGCGTCTGCACCGGCCAATCAAAGTATTCGCGCCTTGCTGTGTTCAGCCAGGCAGGTGCAGGGGCGGCAGGTCGGCTACTTCGCCGTGTGCCAGACGCAGGTAGCCGGCATGCAGCGCGGCCGCGAGATCGGCGATATCCTTGCGCGGGCCGGTATTGATGAGCACGTCGTCGGCAAGGGCCAGGCGCTCGGCGCGACTGTCCTGGGCGGCGATCATGCGCCGTGCCAGATCTTCGTTGATGTCGTCGCGCGACATGAGCCGGTCCATCTGCACGACTTCCGGTGCATCGACCACCAGGACCCGGTCGACCAGGTCGCGCATGCTCGACTTGGCCAGCAGCGGCACCACCAGCAGACAGTAGTCGGACTGGGCGGCGTCGCGGCGACGCGCGAGTTCTTCACGAATGCGGGGGTGGGTGATGCGCTCGAGCTCGGCGCGCTGCGCATCGTCGGCAAACACGATTTCGCGCAGGGCGCGGCGCCGGAGTCGGCCCTCGTCGTCGACGATATCGGCGCCGAAACGCTCGACGATCTCTTCCAGGGCCGGCTGGCCGGGTTCGACCACGTCGCGTGCGACGACGTCGGCATCGATGATGGTCACGCCCAGGCGCTCGAACGCGCTGGAAACCAAGGACTTACCGCTGGCGATGCCGCCGGTAAGGCCGACGACGAGACTACTCGGCATTTGCTAGTTCCTTTGCAGCCGGAATACAGCACGCCGGTGCATCGTCCTGGCGACGATGACCCAACCCTGAGCGGCTGTTGGCCGCTAGTTCAAACCGGCAAGGGATGAATACGCGGCGCCGATTGTATCGCCTGCAACGAGTGTCAGCCAGCCGGCCAGCGCCAGCCAGGGACCGAACGGCATGGGTTTACCGCGTTCGAGCAGCCCGGTTGCCATCAGCGTGCCGCCAACAATCGCGCCGGCAAGCGAAGACATCAGCAGTACCATCGGCAATGCCTGCCAGCCCAGCCAGGCGCCCAGGGCGGCGAGCAGCTTGAAGTCGCCGTAGCCCATGCCCTCCTTGCCGGTGGCCAGACGAAAGGCATGAAAAACCAGCCAGAGCACGAGATAGCCCCCCGCCGCACCGAGAATGGCGGTGGCCGGATCCACCAGCGCAAAACCTGCGTCGTGGCCCAGGCTGAGCAGCAGACCGAGCCAGAGCAGCGGCAGCACCAGCGTGTCGGGCAGCAGCTGGGTTTGCCAGTCGATCATTGCGGCCGCGATCAGCGTCCAGGTGAACACGAGCGCGAAACCGGTGAACGGCGTCATGCCGAATACCGCCAGAACCACCACCGCCATCGCGGCGCTGACGAGTTCCACCGCGGGATACTGCAACGAGATGGGGTGGCTACAGTTGGCGCATCGGCCGCGCAGCAGCACGAAGCTGAGTACGGGGATGTTGTGCCAGGGTTTGATTGGCGTGCCGCAATGCCCGCATGCGGAGCGCGGATGCGATAGCGAGACACGGCGGCTGAAAAATGTCGCGACCGGCTGGTTCAGTATTTCAGCTGCGCTGGCGCGCCATTCGGCCTGCATCATGCGCGGCAGCCGCAGAATGACGACGTTGAGAAAGCTGCCGACGATCAACCCGAACAGCGCCACGGCGATGTAGCAAAAGACCGGCTGTTCGGCGAATAGGGTCTGCATCGAGGTCAGTGCCGGTTCCTGCGAGGGTTCGTTGGCCGGGTGATCGTCAGACCACCGAGCCGAGCTTGAATATCGGCAGGTACATGGCGATCACGAGCCCACCCACCAGAACGCCGATGATCGCCATGATCATGGGTTCGAGCAGCGAGGACAAGGAATCCACCTGGTTGTCGACTTCGGCCTCGTAGAAATCCGCCACGCGCGAGCACATCGCATCGAGCGAGCCGGATTCTTCGCCAATCGCGACCATCTGCAACGCCATGCTCGGGAACAGCCCCGTATTGTTCATGGCCAGCTGCAGCTGTACGCCCGACGAGACCTGATCGCGCATCTGCAGAATGGCCTCTTCGAACACGATATTGCCCGACGCTCGGGCGACCGAGTCCATCGCTTCCACCAGCGGTACGCCGGCGGCAAACATCGTCGACAGGGTGCGGGCAAAACGTGCCACCGCGGCCTTGTAAAGAATATCGCCGATAATGGGCAGCTTGAGAGCCAGCCGGTCGTTCATGCGCCTGAACGATCGCGATCGTAATCGCGCCTGGAAAAAGGCATAGAACGCGGCCGCGATAATGGCGAGGATCAGCCACCACCAGGCCTGGACCGTTTCCGACAGACTGATGACCAGCAGGGTGAAGGCCGGAAGATCGGCACCGAAGCCCTGGAACAGCGACTGGAACTGCGGCACCACGAAGTAGAGCAGGATGCCCATGACGATGACCGCCACCACGATGACCGCGCTGGGGTAGAAAAGCGCCTTGCGCACCTTGGCCTTGATGGCTTCGGTTTTTTCCTTGTAGGTGGCGATCTTGTCGAGCAGCGACTCGAGCGCGCCGGATTTTTCACCGGCATCGACCAGGTTCACGAACAGATCGTCGAAGTATTTCGGATGACGGGAGAGCGCCTGGGCGAGCGGAATACCGTCTTCGATATCCGCGCGAATGGTATCCACCAGTTCGCCCAGCGACGGGTTGTCGGCGCCTTTGGCGATAATTTCCAGCGACTGCACCAGCGGTACGCCAGCAGCGAGCATGGTCGCGAGCTGGCGCGCGAAAATGGCGATATCGCCGGCCTTGATCTTTTTCTTGCGCTTGCCGCCCAGCCCGAAAATGGTGGTCTGTTTGCGTACGCGGATCGGGTTGATGCCCTGTTTTCGCAGCGCGACCTTGACCATGGCCTCGTTGGGGCCATCGGTCTGGCCCTTGATACGTGCGCCGCTTCGATCGGTGCCGATCCAGAAGAAAGTCTGGTTTTCGCTCATCGTGCTTGCCATGTTGCCCCGTACCGCTAGCCGTGGGTGTTCGGCGTCCCCTGTGCCGCATAACGCTTTATCGGCGGCCGCTGCTATTAATTCATCCCCAGTTTGGCCAGACGGTAGCGTAACGCGCGAAACGTGATGCCCAGATGCTTGGCCGCTTTGGTCTTGTTGTAGTGACAGGTCTCCAGCGCATGCTGGATACGTTCGCGTTCGAGTGTTTCGAGCTGGGTTTCCAGATCGACGCTGGTATCCACGGCCGCTGCAGGCCGCGACGGTGCATTGGCCGCGCTCGCCAATGCTTGGCTCGCTGGCGGTTCGATATGCGCCTGGCCTTCCAGCAGCGGCGAGTTCAGGCGCAGGTAGCGGCGGTCGATGACCGCGTCTTCGCTCAAGGTAACGGCGCGCTCCAGAATATTCTCCAGCTCACGTATGTTGCCGGGAAAGCTGTACTGCTCCAGCGCCTCGAGTGCGTCCGGCGCCAGCGTGGGTGAATGCCGCAGGCGCAGCTTTCTTGCCAGCGCGTCCAGAATGCGCCCGGCCAGCGCTGCGATATCGGCACGGCGCTCGCGCAGCGGCGGCACGTGCACTTCGATAACGTTCAGCCGGTAGTAAAGGTCTTCGCGAAAACGACCGCGTGCCACTTCCGCGGCCAAGTCGCGATGGGTGGCACAAATCACGCGTACGTCGACGGCGGTTTCATCATTCGCGCCGACCGGGCGAATGGCGCGTTCCTGAATCGCACGCAGCAGTTTGACCTGCATGGTCAACGGCAAATCGGCGACCTCGTCGAGAAATAGCGTGCCGCCATCGGCGCGCGCGAACAGCCCCGAGGTATCGCGCATGGCGCCGGTAAAGGCGCCGCGGACGTAGCCGAAGAATTCGGATTCCATCAATTCCGAGGGAATCGCGCCGCAGTTCACCGGCACGAAGGCGCTGCCCATGCGTGGGCCTTCGGCATGAATCATGCGCGCGACCAGCTCCTTGCCGGTGCCGGATTCGCCGGTGATATAGACCGGTGCCTGGCTGCGGGCGAGTTTGCCAATGGTTTCGCGCAGTCGCTGCATGGACGGGGTGTTGCCAATCAGCCGCGGTGAAGCATCCAGCGACGGATGCGGTGGCGCGTCGTTGTCGAGGCCGGCGAGTTTGAGCGCCTGGGCCACGAGCGCGCGCAGGCCGGCCACGTCGATCGGCTTCGATACGAAGTCGAATGCGCCGGCCTTGAGGCTGGCCACCGCACTGTCGGCACTGCCATAGGCGGTAATCACGGCCACCGGGCAATGCGGATGGTTTTCGCTGATAAAGCTCACCAGTTCCAGGCCGTCGCCGTCGGGCAAACGCATATCGGTCAGGCACAGATCGAAGCGTTCGTCGGCAAATGCCTGCCTGGCCTCGGCCAGGTCCGCCACTGCCAGGGTCTTGATGGACATGCGGGCCAGCGTGATCTCGACCAGCTCGCGGATATCGGCTTCGTCGTCGACGATCAGGGCATAGGGCACGGTATCAGTCGAAGTCATGAACGTTGCTTGGCATGGGCGAGGCAGTGGTGCGCGCGGGCGAGGTGCGAATGGGGGCGAATACGATACGAAAGCAGGCTCCGCCGGAATGTGCAACTGGCACGAGCTGCGCGCCGTTGGCTTCGCACAGCTCGGCGGCGATATGCAGGCCCAGGCCGGTGCCATCGCGCGTGGTGGTAAAGAACGGTTCCAGAATCTGGTTGAAAATCGTTTCGTCGATGCCGGGGCCGTTATCGCGGATATCCAGGCAGAAGCGATTGCTGCGGTTGCGTTCTCCGCTCAGATGAACCGTCAGCACCACCCCGTCGCGACGCGCATAGGCCTTGGCATTGTCCCAGAGATTGAATAGCACCTGACGCAGATGATCGGGGTCGAATTCGACCTGTAGCTGCGGGTCGATGGCTTCAACATCGAAATCCGGCGAATCGTCGTCGAACGTTAGATAATCCTCGATCGCGTCGTCCAGCCAGTTCGACAGCGCCAGTGTACGCCGCGATGTCTGCGAGCGTCGCGACAGCCCGAGCACGCTGTTGATGATGCCGTCGATGCGGCGCGTATGGCGATGGATGATGTCCAGCATGCGGTTTTCGTCCGGGCCCAGCGAAGGCGACTCGGCCAGCAACTGGCCCGCGTGGCTGATCGCGCCCAGCGGGTTGCGGATTTCGTGGGCGATGCTGGCCGACAGGCGGCCGATGGATACCAGTTTGAGCTGCTGGGCCTGCTCGTTCTGGCGCAGCGCATCCTCCAGAAAGATGAGCGCACCTGCGCGGTCGTTGTCGCCCAGGATCGAAAAGACGGGCAACAGCGCGTGAGAGCCTGCGCGAATGACTTCGCCGGCCGAGGTGTGCTGGGCCGACCAGCGCGACAGTGCGCTATCGAGCGCGGGCGATAATCGGGCCAGCGCGCGCGCCGCATGTGAGCGCTGTTCGAGCTCCAGAAGACGAATGGCGGCATCGTTGATCAGCTGCACGTGGCGTCGATCATCGACGACCACGACACCGACTTCCATCTGTTGAATGATATGGCGGTTGAGCGCGGCCAGATCGCGCACCTCGCTGGCACGCTCCGCGGCCAGCGCCTCGCTTTCGCGCACGCGCAGCGCCAGCCAGTGCGCAACCCCGGCGGTGATGAAGAACACCCCGCCCAAAATGCCGGCCTGGACGAATTCCGCGTGGCCGCCCGGCAGCTGCAACGCGCGCCAGGCCTCCTGGCCGAGGATGCCGAGGGCTGCGCAGGCGGCCAGCAGCGCGGCCACCCGCCGCGGCAGTAACATGCCCGCGGCCGCCACTGGCGTGATCAAGAGCATGCCGAGCCCGCCGGATACCCCGCTGCCGGCAAGGGCGAGGGCAGTAAACACGACGATATCGACCGCGCAGGCCACCAGGACCTGTATCCGCAACGCCGGCTTGCGCAGCAGCGCCGCTACCAGGCCCAGCGCACACAGGGCGAGATATAGCAGCGAGGTCAGACGAAAGGCATCGGGCAGTTCCACATCGAACATGCCCTCGGCGGCGCCGAACAACAAAGCCCCGACCAGCCCGAAGCTGATCAGGCTGCGATACATGTTCAGCGTGGTGATTGCCCGCCAGTCTTCGGCATGGCGGATCAGGCCGCCGCCGGCGCGTATGCCCATTAACGGGGGTCGCGGTCGCGCGGCTGATGCGCGCTGCAGTGGGCGTCGTTACAGATTGGAGCGCCGTCTGCATCCTCGCTGGCAAGCGTCAGCGGCAGATGCACGCCGCAACGGCTGCAGCGCACTGTCTTTTCGAAGCGCGGCGGCGTGGAATCGCGGTCAGGTGCGCGACGCGGGCCAAGCAGCTGCCTGACCACAAGCCAGCCGAGGCCAAGTAATAGGAGGAGTCCGAGCAGACGTGCCATGGCGTGAAATCGACCGAGAAAAGCCGCGATTGATTGCGTCGCCATCATACGTTAGGAATGCGCATGCCGCCGAGTGGCTGCGCGCGGCTCGCATGCAAAGTTGTCGCGTCGAAGTTCAAGAGCGACAATGCGCAGCATCTCGACGAATTGATTCTGCAAAAAGGCGATGCCATGAACGTTCACGAATATCAGGCCAAGGAAATCTTTGCGCGCTACGGCGTACCTGCCGGCGAAGGCAAGGTCGCAGCGTCCGCGGACGAGGCGGTCGAAGCGGCCAAATCGCTTGGCGGCGATAAATGGGTAGTCAAGGCCCAGGTGCATGCCGGCGGGCGCGGTAAGGCCGGCGGCGTGAAGATCTGTTCCAGCGTGGACGAGGTCAAGCAGGCCGCGGCCGACATGATCGGCGGCGAACTCAAGACCAAGCAGACCGGCGACGTCGGCCTGCCCATCAACTCGGTCTATGTCGAAAAGCCGGCGGATATCGAGTCCGAGCTGTATCTGTCGGTGCTGGTCGATCGCGCCACGCGCCGCGTGACCTTCATCGCCTCGCCCGAAGGCGGCATGGATATCGAGGAGGTGGCCGAGTCCACCCCCGAAAAGATCACCCAGGTCGCGATCCATCCGGCCGCCGGTTTCCAGGCCTACCAGGGCCGTCAGCTCGGCTTCTTCCTGGGCCTGGACAAGAAGCAGGTCGGCGAATTCGTGAAGGTCATGAAAGGCCTGTACGAAATGTTCGTCGAATGCGACGCCTCGCTGGTCGAGATCAACCCGCTGGTGACCACCAAGCAGGGGGGCCTCGTGGCCCTCGACGGCAAGCTCAACTTCGACGACAACGCGCTGTTCCGGCATAAAGAGTTCGCCGACATGCGCGACCTCACCCAGGAAAACGAGCGCGAAGCCCAGGCCGCCGAGCACGATCTGAACTACATCCAGCTCGACGGCAACATCGGCTGCATGGTCAACGGCGCCGGTCTGGCCATGGGCACGATGGACCTGGTCAAGCTGCACGGCGGCGAGCCGGCCAACTTCCTGGACGTGGGCGGCGGCGCCACCACCGAGCGCGTGACCGAGGCGTTCAAGCTGATCACCGCCGGTGAAGGCGTGAAGGCGATTCTGGTCAACATCTTCGGAGGGATCGTGCGCTGCGATCTGATCGCCGAAGGCATCATCACCGCCGCCAAGGATGTCGGCATCAGCGTGCCGGTGGTCGTGCGCCTGGAAGGCACCAACGCCGAAGAAGGCCGCAAGCTGCTCGAAGAGAGCGACTTCGATCTCATCGCCGCTCAGGATCTGACCGACGCGGCCAAGAAGGTCGTCGCCGAGGCCAAGGGCTAACCCCCGGCCTTCGATCGATCTTCCAACGAACACGCTTTAGACCAGGATCAAATCATGAGCATTCTCGTCAATAACGACACCAAACTCATCGTCCAGGGCTTCACCGGCTCCCAGGGCACCTTCCATTCCGAACAGTGCATCGCCTACGGCACCAACATCGTTGGCGGTGTGACCCCCGGCCGCGGCGGCGAGACCCATCTCGACCTGCCGGTGTTCAACACCTGCGCGGACGCGGTGAAAGAAACCGGCGCCAACGCCACGATGATCTACGTGCCGGCCCCGTTCGCGGCCGACGCGATTCTCGAAGCCGAAGCCGCCGGCATCGAAACCATCATCTGTATCACCGAGCATATCCCGGTCATGGACATGCTCAAGGTGCGCTCGGTGCTGGACGAGTCCAACTCCGTGCTGATCGGCCCGAACTGCCCCGGCGTGATCACCCCCGGCGAATGCAAGATCGGCATCATGCCGGCGCATATCCACCAGAAGGGCAAGATCGGCATCGTCTCCAGATCCGGCACGCTCACTTATGAAGCGGTCTTCCAGACCACCAACATCGGCCTTGGCCAGTCCACCTGCGTGGGTATCGGCGGCGATCCGATCCACGGCCTGGACTTCATCGACGTGCTCGAAATGTTCGAGAACGACGAGCAGACCGAAGGCGTGGTGATGGTCGGCGAAATCGGCGGCACCGCCGAAGAAGAAGCCGCCGAGTTCATCAAGAGCAACATGAAGAAGCCGGTCGTGGCTTATATCGCCGGCGTGACCGCGCCCCCCGGCAAGCGCATGGGCCATGCCGGTGCCATCATCTCGGGCGGCAAGGGCACGGCCGACGACAAGTTCAAGGCCCTCGAAGCCGCCGGTGTCGCCACCGTGCGTTCGACCGCCGAGATCGGCAGCAAGATGGAAGAAATCCTGGGCTGATCGATGCCTTGATTGCATCCTCATCCGCTGGATGATCGAAGCCGGCGTCCGCTTCCGCGGCGCCGGCTTTTTTGGTTCAAAGCGGACGATCAGTCGATAAGCGTTCACGTCGCTGGTTGCGAAGCGACCTGCGTAGTACGGCCCATCCTCTGAACTCTTCAAAGGCCGTTTTTGAGTTAAATGCTTGAACGAGCACTGGTTCGTGAGCCTCGCTCACGCCACCACGATCATCCTCGGCTAGCATCGTGAGTAAAACGAAGAGCGACCTAAGAAAGAACTAAGCGTGCTTACGCCCGCTGGCTATGTTGCGCAAATAGCCGCAGAAGCGGCGATTTGAACTGACGGGCTCTGGATCGAAATGCTACTGAAACCGGGGGTCGACCGATGCACATCCTTGAGCTCTCTGTTCGACAAATATTGAAAAGCTTTGGATAGTTATAAAGGCAGACGGTATCCCAGAAGCTTAGACGAGAACTGTCGACGAGCTTTCGGTCATGCGGTGCGACGTAGAGCCAAGACATGGGCTCAAAGCGATCCACAATGACTTCTCGGAGAAAATCGGCATAGGCCCAATTTCGGCCCATCTCCCGTGCCTAAACATCGAACCAGAGACGATATGTAGTAGCGCGCTGAATTTAGCGCTTTGGTGGTGAGGCTAATAAGTCATTTTTTTTAATATATGAAAATTCGATATATTTTAAAAATACTAAAATGAAAGTTATTAGACGATAAAAAGCCACATCGAATTTATCCAATGATTTTTTCTTGTGATGGGGGTATTGATCGTACGGGTTATTGCACGAATTTTTCTCCGATTTTTTCCTTAGGAGTTGGTACCGTCTTTCCCCGCCCAGTTAGAAAGCATGGTATGGAAACAGCATCGAAGGTTGCGCTCTACGAGATGCTCGTGCGGCGAGACGCCACGCTCGACGCGCTGGTCTTCGTGGCAGTCAAATCGACCGGCATCTACTGCCGGCTATCTTGCCCCGCTGCAAAGCCGCTTTTTAGGAACTGCATTTTCTATACCTCGTCGAATGAGTGTGAGAGGCTGGGTTACAGGCCATGTCTGCGCTGCAAGCCCAACGAGTTGGCGCCGCGAAGTCCGATCGTCTTGGACTTGTTGGACGAACTCAGAGCCGATCCATCGTTTCGTTGGTCGGAAAAGCAGCTGAGAAAGAGGGGGTACGACCCCTCGACCGTAAGACGGCATTTTGAGAAAGAGCTTGGACTGTCTTTCTTAAAGCTGGCACGGAACACTCGCGTGCACGAAGCACTTCACGTTAAGGCGAAACGCGGCGAGTCTGCCCAGCTGGAGGCCTCTGGCTACAGAAGCGAGGCGGCTTTCAAGCTGGCTATTGAGCGTATGTACGGCGCTGCAAGTCTGACTAGACAGAGTGCTTCGGCCACGCGCGAAGAAGCATGCGTCGACCGGATTTCGACGCCTCTTGGGGAAATGGTAAGCCTCGCTACCCCAAAGGGGTGTCTGCTTTTAGAGTTCGTTGATCGTCTGGGTCTCGAGCAAGAGATCAGCGCCATGGCCAAGCGTTACATCGTCGTATTCAACCGGATCGAAATGCACCGTTTAATTCACGAACAGCTCGATGAGTATTTTGCAGGGTCTAGGAAAAAATTCACGATTCCGCTGGTTACGTCCTATGGCTCTCCGTTCCAGCGGAGCGTCTGGAGCGCGCTCCAAGATATTCCCCTGGGATCGACTGTTTCTTATAAAGACGTCGCTGTTCGAATCGGTTCTTCTAACTTGTCGAGGCCGGTGGGAACTGCGGTCGCGAAGAACCAGCTCGCTATATTAATTCCTTGCCATCGGGTCATATCATCGTCCGGCGGACTCGCAAACTACGGTGGACGAATCTGGAGAAAGCAGGCACTTCTCAATTTCGAGCGCGGTGTTACGGGGTATGACCGGTCGTCGGACCGCGGCTTGAGTTGAGTCGATGGGGCAGGGTGAGTTCAGGTTCTCGATTAATTACGACCCACCGATCGCTTGGGGGGCGTTGTTAAAGTTCATTGGCGTTCGCGGTGCTCACAGCGCTGAGCAGGTCGAGAACGGCTTATATCGCAGAACCGTCGAGCTCGACGCTGTCCGAGGTTGGGTGACTGTCGAACACTGTCGATATTCGCACTCGTTAACTGTCGCCTTGCCCGAGCGTTTACAAGAGCAGCATGAAGAGGTTCAGAAACGTTTAACTCATCTATTCGATCTTTGGGCTGACTCTTCAGCTATTGACGATCATTTAAAGGGCGACCCAATCCTGGCGAGGTCGGTAGAGTTCAGCCCTGGAATCCGGGTGCCAGGCGCTTTTGATGGGTTCGAAGTCGCCATGCGAGCGGTGCTGGGACAGCAGATTAGCGTTAGAGCGGCGACAACGCTCTTTGCGCGTCTAACCACGCTTTTCGGGAAAAAGGTTGCAACACCCTTCCCCGATTTAGCGCAGTTAACGCCGAGCGCTTTCGATATAGCAAACGCCAGCCATTCTGCGATTGGCGCGATTGGGCTCACATCACGAAGAGCTGAGACGCTGATATCGCTTGCACGAAGTGTTTGTGATGGCTTTATTAGCTTCGACGGGTCGCTAGACTGCTCCGAGACATGTCGAAAGCTAATGACTATCCGCGGGATAGGCCCTTGGACGGCAAGCTACATCGCTCTGCGTGCGCTTGGAGACAAGGACGCATTTCCCGATACGGATCTCGTGATTAAGAAAAGGCTAAAAGTGCACGGGGAAGCCTCGATCGCCCAGCTTAGTGCCCGCTGGCGTCCGTATAGAGGATACGCTGCCATGCGCTTATGGCGAATGGCGTGATCGTGCTGTCCGGACTTGGTTTTGCGGGATGAGCCGGGCTGCGAAGTCATGCCAACTGGGGCCGTGATTCGCGCTCGACAGAGTCCATCAAGCATCTTTGGGTACTGTCGCCTGTCGAGGGTAGGTGTAACAATATTATTGCCGACATGCGGGTCAAACCTGCGCTGCGGTGCACTAGCCGGGTGTTGGATGGTTAAATGGCTCGTGCGCATTCTCGACCTCCTTTTTGTGCGGCCTTGGAAATGCGGTTGCGACGACGTCTATTTCGCACCATTGCCTCGCTAAAGTTGGATGCGCAACGTCTCTCTGAGCATATGGCTCATGTGTGCGGCCCGTACGGGCAAACAAAAGAGTATGAGTCGCGCAGCAGCCCGAACCGCTCGTCTTCTGAGCCAGTCCCGCAGCGTCACAACAGCGGCGTTATAGAGTTACCCCGCCCATGAATGCTCGAATGAAGTGATAGTTCAATTGAGCACAATCGAAATGAGCAAAACCTACGAACTCAGCTGCGACTGCGGCCATGTGACCATGACCGCGTACGACCAGCCCAAACTGTCGCTGCACTGCCACTGCGGTAGCTGTCGTGACTTGTACAACGTCGACGTGCTGTCGGCCGTCGGCTGGGCACACGAGAACGTCGAGCTGCCGGACCAATCCCGGCTGTTCGTGCACAAGGTCGAGGGCAAGCAGATGACGCGTTACGGCTGCCCTAAATGTGGTCTGACGATGTACGGGGTACACAAGCCGGGTATTCCCGTGATCCCCCACGGGCTGTTTCGCAAGGCCAACGGCGGCAAGCTGCCGGATGAACTCGCGCCGACGTTGCATCTGTTCTATCGCGAGCGCGTGCTCGATATCGACGATGGTCTGGAAAAATGTGAAGACGGTTCGGCGGTGGGTTTGAGCGGCTGAACCCGGTCGATCGGCCGCTTTGCTGTGATCTGGCGGCACGCGACGGGTCACAAGCGCCAAGCGCTGGCGTATCCTTGGCAGTTGTCATGTACAGCGCGTCGCGCGAACGGGCGTCGGCACGCGTCGAGGAGTTGAATACGGCATGGGCGAATCTTCGCTACGTATCGCACTGGCCCAGCTCAATGTCTGGGTGGGCGATATCGAGGGCAATGCACGTCAGATGATCGAAGCGGCTGCCACCGCGCGCGATCGCGACGGCGCCGATATCGTGGCCTTTCCCGAAATGGCATTGCTGGGCTATCCGCCGGACGACCTGTTGCTGCGGCGCGGGCTGCCGGCGGCTATCGACTCCGCGTTGTCGCTGCTTACCGAGCAGCTGACCGGGGTTACGGCCATCGTCGGCTACCCCGAGTATGTCGGCGACGTCATCTATAACGCCGCGGCGGTGATTCGCGATGGCGAGCGTATTGCCTGCTATCGCAAGCAGTGCCTGCCCAACTACGGGGTGTTCGATGAACGCCGGCATTATCGTGCCGGCGAATCGCCCTGCATATTCGAACTGGACTCGCATCGCATCGGCGTGACCATCTGCGAGGATATCTGGGAGCAGGGCCCCGCCGCCCAGGCCAAGGCGGCCGGTGCCGAGGTGCTCATCAACCTCAACGCCTCGCCGTTTCATGTCGAGAAACAGGCCGAGCGCGAGGGTCTGCTGGCCGAGCGCGCCCGGGCGAATGATCTGGCCATCTGCTATGTGAACTGCGTCGGGGGCCAGGACGAGCTGGTATTCGACGGCCGTTCCTGCGCGGTCGACCGCTCCGGCCAGCTGATCCTGCGGGCGCCGGCGTTCGAGTCGGGCGTGTTTTGTGTGGATACCCAGGCGCAGGGCGGGGCGCAAGGCGCCCCCTCGATCGTCGCTGACGAATCCGACGAAGCGCTGGTCTACGACGCGCTGGTGCGCGCGACCCGCGATTATGTCGATCGCAACGGCTTTCCGGGCGCATTGATCGGCGCTTCCGGCGGCATCGATTCGGCCCTGGCGATGGCGATCGCGGCCGATGCCCTGGGCGGCGAGCGGGTCTGGGCGGTGTCGATGCCGTCGCGCTATACCGCCGATATCAGCAACGTGGATGCCGCCGAGCAGGCCGAGCGTATGGGCGTGAAGTACGACGAGCTGCCGATCGAAGCCGGCTTTACCGCGCTGCTGGATACGCTCGCACCGCTGTTTGGCGATCGCGAGCCGGATACCGCCGAAGAAAACCTGCAGTCACGTATTCGCGGCGCGCTGCTGATGTCGCTATCGAACAAGTTCGGCCATGTGGTGCTGGCCACCGGCAACAAGTCGGAAATGGCGGTGGGCTATGCCACCCTTTACGGCGATATGTGCGGCGGTTTTGCGCCCCTCAAGGATGTCTACAAGACCTGGGTGTATCGGCTCGCCAAGTTCCGCAATACCCGCAGCGATGTGATACCCGAACGCGTGATCACCCGTCCGCCGTCGGCAGAACTGCGCGCCGACCAGGCCGATACGGATACGCTACCCGAGTACGACGTGCTCGATCCCATCATCGAAGCCTATGTCGAACAGGCGGAATCGATCGAGGGGATCTGCGAACGGGGTTTTGCCGAACAGGACGTCCGTCAGGTCGCGGGCCTGATTCGACGCAACGAGTACAAGCGCCGTCAGGCCGCCCCGGGGCCGAAGGTCACCCGTCGTGCCTTTGGCCGCGATCGGCGTTATCCGATCACTGCGGTGTACGGCGACCTCTAGCCCCGTCAGCGTCTGCGCGCATTGGCGCGGGACGCGACGGTCGCGGCCTCAGAGCCAGCCGCCGCCTTCCGAGTTATATCGTTACTGCGCCTGTGCGTCGTCGCTATCGGCGTCGTCGTCGATGGTCTGGCCCTCGCTGGCGGGGGCGTCCATCGCCGGCAGACTGTAACGCGGTTTCTCACCAGCCCGCTGGCGATAGAACTCGTCGCGGTGGAGCACGTAATTCGGATAGGAGGCCTGTAGGATTGCCCGGGCATCCTCGGCCAGGTCGGCCAGCCCCAGCTTCGCATAGCTTTCTTCCATGATCTCCAGCGCGCGCGGCACGGAATCCGAACCCTGATAGCGTTCGATCACGGTTTCGGCGCGGCGGCTGGCGGCTACGTAGGCCCGGCGCCGCAAATAGTACTCGGCGACGTTGATTTCGAACTGCGCCAAGCGGTTGCGGATTTCGACCATGTGCAGCTGGGCGTCCTTGCGATAGACGCTCTGCGGATAGTTTTCCACCAGCAGGTTGAAGTCGGTGAACGCCTGCTGCAGGAAGCGGGTATCGCGCTTGTCCGGATCGCCGCCGAGCAGGCCGGGGTCGTTGCGGTCGTAGTTCGCCAGGCCGCGCAGATAGTAGATGTAGTCGATATGCGCGTTACGCGGGCGCTGCTTGATGAAACGATCGGCAGCCGAGACCGCGGCCTCGTACTCCTTGGCCTTGTAATGCGCGGCCACCGATTCCATTTCCGCCTGCGCTGCATAGGGCGAGAACGGAAAGCGCGCCTGGACTTCGGCGTATAATCTCAGTGCTCGATCGGGGTCGCCGTCGACGAGAAATTCACGCGCGGATTTGTACAGGCGCTCGGCGTCGGCCGAGTCGAGCTTGTTGCCGTCACGGTCGACCAGCGGCTCGCTGCTGTAGCCGGTTTCGTTGACGCCCTTGTCGCCGCCGCAACCGGTGATCGCAAGAACCATCAGAATACAAAGCGCGAGAACGATTTTCCGCATGCCAGTCCCGGACGTGCGCCGCACGTCGACAGATCAAAAACGAACGCGGAGTATACCTATACGGTCGCGCGGTACGCCATGTCACGCTTTGTGTTCGCAAACCAAGAGAAACGCCCATGTCGGCAAGTTATCGTGCCCCGGATTTCGAGGCGCCGATCCCAGAAGAGTTTTCCGGCGCCCGGCTGGATCGTGCCCTGGCAGCGATGCTGCCCGATTATTCGCGCTCGCGCCTGCAGAACTGGCTGGCCGAAGGGGCACTGACCGTCGATGGCGAAAACCCGCCGGCAAAGACCAAGGTGGCCGGCGGCGAAACCGTGCGCCTGACCGTGCCCAGCGAGCCGGACGACGCGCGGGTGGTCGCCGAGCCGATCGGCCTGAACATCATCTACGAGGACGAGGCCATCATCGTGCTCGACAAGCCGGCCGGGCTGGTCATGCACCCGGGCGCCGGCAACCCCGATGGCACCCTGCAGAACGCGCTGATCCATCACGACGAATCGATGGCCGCGCTGCCACGGGCCGGCATCGTGCATCGTCTGGACAAGGACACCTCCGGCATTCTGGTGGTCGCCCGTACGTTCGCCGCGCACGCAAAGCTGGTCGCCGATCTGGCGGAACGCACGGTCAAGCGCGAATACGAGGCCGTGGCCGTAGGCGTGATGACCGCAGGCGGCCACGTCGACGCACCGATCGATCGCCATCCGGTGGATCGCAAACGCATGGCCGTGCGTGATTCCGGGCGCGAGGCGATCACGCATTACCGCGTGATCGACCGCTATCGCGCGCATACCCATGTACGTTGCCGGCTGGAAACCGGGCGCACCCATCAGATTCGCGTGCATCTGGCCCATATCCGGTTTCCGTTGCTGGGCGATGCCACCTACGGTCGTCGGCTGGCCGTGCCGCGCGATTCCAGCGACGCGTTCGCGACCGCGCTGCGCGGCTTTCGTCGGCAGGCACTGCATGCACGCCGGCTCGGGCTCACGCATCCGGTGACCGGCGAATACATGAGCTGGAGCGCGCCGCGGCCCGATGATTTCGAGCAGCTGCTGGCAGCCCTCGCAGCCGATGCACAGGCCCATGGCGATGGTTGAGCCGATCGGATTCCTGCCCGCCGACTGGCCGGCGCCGGCCCATATCAAGGCCGGTACCACGCTGCGCACGGGCGGGGTGAGCGTAGCGCCGTTCGACAGCCTCAACCTGGGCGATCGCGCCGGTGACGAGCCGGCCGCGGTGGCCGCCAACCGTGAGCACATTCGCACAGCCCTGGCGCTACCGGGCGAGCCCGTCTGGCTTTATCAGGTCCACGGCACCCGAGTGGTCGATGCCGATGGCGACAGCTCCGGCGAGGCCGACGCCAGCGTCGCCAGCCATAGCGATGCCGTGTGTGCCGTGCTCACGGCCGATTGCCTGCCGGTATTGTTCTGCGATACGGCCGGCGAGTGCTGGGGTGCGGCGCATGCCGGCTGGCGCGGACTGGCGGCCGGCGTGCTGGAAGCCACAATCGACGCGTTACCGGCAAGGCCTGCCGATCTCATGGCCTGGCTGGGGCCCTCGATCGGTGCCCATAACTTCGAGGTGGGCGAGGACGTGCGGGCTGCGTTCTGCGAGCGCGCCCCGGCCGATGCATCCGCGTTCGTTGCCCGTGACACGCCCGGCAAGTACTTGGCCGATATCTATGCACTCGCCCGGGCGCGCCTCGATCGCGCTGGCGTGCACGCCGTTTATGGCGGCGGGCTGTGCACCATCGACGATGCACAGCGCTTCTATTCCTATCGGCGCGAGCCGAAAACCGGCCGCATGGCCAGCCTGATCTGGAGCACCCGCACGGGCAGGTGAGCCCGTACGCGGCTCAGGTTCAGCTCGACGTCTTCTTGCGTGCCCGCGTGCCGGGCTGGGTCTTGGACGACTTGGCCGCGGCCTTTTTCTTTTCCGGCTTTTCTTTCTTGGGCGGCAGGGCAAGATCGCGCTTGTCGCCGCTGGTGTTGTGACCGGTGCCCGGCGCGCTCTCGCCCAGCATGGGCTTGAGAAAGCGTCCGGTGTGCGAAGCCTCGATTGCGGCCACGTCTTCCGGCGTGCCGGTGGCGATGATTTCGCCGCCGCCTTCGCCGCCTTCCGGGCCCAGATCGACGAGCCAGTCCGCGGACTTGATCACGTCCAGGTTGTGCTCGATCACGATCACCGCGTTGCCGGCATCGCGCAGGCGCAACAACACCTTCAGCAGCTGGTTGATGTCGTGAAAGTGCAGGCCGGTGGTGGGTTCGTCCAGCAGATAGAGCGTACGCCCGGTATCGCGCTTGGACAGCTCGCGGGCGAGCTTGATGCGCTGTGCTTCGCCGCCGGATAGCGTGGTCGCGTTCTGGCCGAGCTTCACATAGCTCAGGCCCACGTCCATGAGCGTTTCCAGCTTGCGTTTCAGGCTTGGCACCGGGGCGAAGAACTCCAGCGCGGCTTCCACCCGCATTTCCAGCACGTCGGAAATGGTCTTGCCCTTGTAGTGCACCTGCAGGGTTTCGCGGTTGTAGCGCGCGCCCTTGCAGGTATCGCAGGTGACGTAGATGTCCGGCAGGAAGTGCATTTCCACCTTGATCACGCCATCGCCCTGACAGGCTTCGCAGCGCCCGCCCTTGACGTTGAACGAAAAACGCCCCGGCTGGTAGCCACGGGCACGGGCTTCCGGCGTATTCGCGAACAGCTCGCGGATGGTGCCGAACAGGCCGGTATAGGTGGCCGGATTGGAGCGCGGCGTACGCCCGATCGGGGCCTGGCTGATATCGATGACCTTGTCGAGATGCTCCAGGCCTTCGATCGAGGTCATGGGCGCGGCCCGTGCCACCGCCCGGTTGACCTGGCGCGCGGCGGCCGGAAACAGGGTTTCGTTGATCAGCGTCGACTTGCCCGATCCGGACACGCCGGTAATACAGGTGAGCTGGCCCATGGACAGCTCGACCGAGACGTTCTTGAGGTTGTTGCCGCGTGCGCCGTTGATCTTGATCACGCGTTCTTTGTCGAAGGCGATGCGCTTTTCCGGAATCGGGATCGTCAGCCGGCCGGACAGATACTGGCCGGTCAGCGATTGTTCGTTGGCCGCGATCTGTTCTGCGCTGCCCTGGGCGATGACGTGGCCGCCGTGGTCGCCCGCGCCCAGGCCCATGTCGACCACGTATTCCGCTTCGCGGATGGCGTCTTCGTCGTGTTCGACCACGATCACGGTATTGCCCAGATCGCGCAGGCGTTCGAGGGTGTTGAGCAGGCGCCGATTGTCGCGCTGGTGCAGGCCGATCGACGGCTCGTCGAGGACATACATCACGCCCACGAGCCCGGCACCGATCTGGCTGGCCAGACGAATACGCTGGGCTTCACCGCCGGACAGGGTTTCTGCGCTGCGTGACAGGGTCAGATAATTCAGGCCCACGTCGAGCAAAAACTTCACCCGGGCCTTGATCTCCTTGAGGATCGGTTCGGCGATCTCGGCGCGATGGCCCGGGATATTCAGCGATTCGGCGATCTCATAGGCGCCGGCAATGCTGGCGGCATTGATTTCGGGCAGGGTGCGGTCGGCTACGCGTACATGCCGGGCGGCCTGGTTCAGGCGTGCGCCGCCACAGGTCGGGCAGGCCTTGTCCGACAGATACTTGGCCAATTCTTCGCGCACCGCCATGGAATCGGTTTCGGCGTAGCGGCGCTGCATGTTGTCGAGCACGCCTTCGAAGGCGTGTTTGCGCACGCGCGTACGCCCGCGGGCATTCACGTAACGGAACTCGATCTGCTCTCGGCCGGAGCCGTGCAGGATGATCTTGCGGGCTTTCTCCGGCAGGTCGCGCCAGGGCGTATCCACGTCGAAGCCGTATTTCTCGGCCAGCGACTGAATCAGGCCGAAGAAGTAGGGGTTGCGCCGATCCCAGCCGCGCACCGCGCCGCCGGCCAGGCTCAGCGAATCGTCGGTGATCACGCGGTCGACATCGAACACCGCCAGCGAACCCAGGCCGTCGCAGGCGCTGCAGGCGCCGTGCGGCGAGTTGAAGGAGAACAGTCGCGGTTCCATGTCGTTGATGGAATAGCCGCAGACCGGACAGGCGAACTGGGAGGAAAACACCTCCGGCTCGCCGTCGCCACGCCAGGGCAGAATCCAGGCAATGCCTTCGGACAGCCGCAACGCCGTCTCGAAGGACTCGGCCAGACGCTGCTGAATGCCGTCGCGGATCTTGAAGCGGTCGACCACCACTTCGATATCGTGCTTCACCTTCGGGTTGAGTTCCGGCACCTCGTCGATTTCGACGATCTCGCCGTCCACCCGCATGCGCACGAAACCCTGGCCACGCATCTGCTCGAATACGTCGCGGTGCTCGCCCTTGCGTGAGCGAATCACCGGCGCAAGCAGCATCCAGGCCGATTCGGCCTCTTTTTCCAGCGTCTGATCGACCATCTGCGACACGCTCTGTGCGGTCAGCGGTTCGTCATGATCGGGGCAATAGGGCGTGCCCGCGCGGGCGAACAGCAGGCGCAGATAATCGTGGATTTCGGTGACCGTGCCCACGGTGGAGCGCGGGTTGTGCGAGGTCGATTTCTGTTCGATGGAAATCGCCGGCGACAGACCCTCGATGGAATCCAGGTCCGGCTTTTCCATCATCGACAGGAACTGGCGGGCATAGGCTGACAGCGATTCGACATAGCGACGCTGGCCTTCGGCATAGACCGTATCGAAGGCGAGGCTCGACTTACCCGAGCCGGACAGCCCGGTAATCACGATCAGCTGGTTACGCGGCAGATCGAGGTCGATGTTCTGAAGGTTGTGCGTACGGGCACCGCGAATGCGGATACTGTCCATGAAGCGGGCGCGATGGGGAGGAATAGCCCACAAGTATACGCAGCGCCGCAAGTACGCCCCAAACAACGTTAGCCCCGGCGGGTACAGGCCGCTGTGGTAGAATTCGCGGCCTGATTGGCCCCGCCAATCGACGGCCCCGGCAGCCGTGCGTTCGCGTCGTGTGGCTTGTCGGCACGGCCCGCGAATGCCGCTCGATTACGTGCCTCAGCGGTGCGTGACGGGTGACAGGCACCGCATGCGTCGTGCTGCCGCCGGTATCGCACCCATACCTGGCAAGAGTTGCTCATGACCAGATTCGAAACCCGGGCGGCCTTCTCGCTGGCAGGCATTTTCTCCCTGCGCATGCTCGGGCTGTTCATGATCTACCCGGTGTTCACGTTCTATGCCAAGCATCTGGACGGTTCCACACCGTTCACGGTGGGCCTGGCCCTGGGTGCATACGGGCTGACGCAGGCCCTGCTGCAAATTCCCTTCGGCATGCTTTCCGATCGCTTCGGGCGCAAGCGCATGATCTGTATCGGCCTGCTGATCTTTGCGTTGGGCAGCGTTGTAGCGGCACTGTCGGACAGTATTTATGGCGTGATTGCCGGGCGTGTTCTGCAGGGCGCAGGTGCGGTCGGATCCGTGATTCTTGCCCTTGGCGCGGACCTCACCCGCGAAGAACAGCGCACCAAGACGATGGCGGTCATCGGCATGACCATCGGCCTGTCGTTCGCCCTGGCACTGGTGCTCGGGCCCTTGCTTAACGCCGTAATCGGCGTCTCCGGCATCTTCTGGACGACAGCGGTCATGGCGCTGGCCGGTATCGGCGTGCTCTATGCCGTTACGCCGCAGCCGGTCGCGCTGCACTCGCACCGCGATACGGGCGCTGTGCCGGCGATGTTCAAGCGCGTGCTGACCGACCCGCAGTTGTTACGCCTGGATTTCGGCATTTTCGCCTTGCACGCCATGCTGACCGCGAGTTTCATTGCCGTGCCGGTACTGCTGCGCGACGTGGTGGGCGTGGCCGAAAACGAGCTGTGGATGGTCTATCTGCCCGTATTGGCAGTATCGGTCATGATCATGGTGCCAATGATCATCCTCGCCGAGGCCAAGCGGAAGATGAAGTCCGTCTTTGTGGGCGCGGTCGTGACGCTGGGTCTTAGCCAGCTCGCGCTGCTGGCCTGGCACAACAGCCTGGTCGAACTGGTGGTGGTGCTGACGCTGTTCTTCGCTGCCTTCAATACCATGGAGGCCAGCCTGCCGTCGCTGATCTCCAAGGCCGCGCCGGCCGATGCCAAGGGCACGGCCATGGGCGTTTATTCGAGTTCGCAGTTCTTCGGCATCTTCGTCGGTGGCACGATCGGCGGCTGGGCCTACGGTCTGGACGGGCCGGCCGGGGTCTTCATTTTTTCGGCGATCGTGGCGCTGCTATGGTTCGTGGTGGCGGTCACCATGAAGCCGCCGCGCTTTACGCGTACGCGCATGATCAGCGTTGAGGTCGCGGACGCGGCCGAGGCGCGGGCGCTGGAGGCCGAGCTGCTCGCGCAGGCGGGCGTGGTCGAAGCGACGGTTGCGCTCGACGAAGGCGTGGCCTATATAAAAGTCGACAGCGCGCAGGCAGACGATGTCGATCTCGACGCATTTTCACGGCGCTCCGCACAAACCAGTGCGAGCCAGCCGACCTAACATCGATGGAGTGTTGCAATGGCAAGTAGGGGCATCAACAAGGCGATTCTGATCGGCAATCTCGGCGCCGACCCGGAAACCCGCTATACCGCCGGCGGCACCGCGGTGACCAACGTCAATCTCGCCACGTCCGACACTTGGCGCGACAAGTCCAGCGGCGAAATGCAGGAACGCACCGAATGGCATCGCGTGGTGTTTTTTGCGCGCCTGGCCGAAGTGGCCGGTGAATACCTGCGCAAGGGCTCCAAGATCTATGTCGAGGGGCGTATCCAGACCCGCAAGTACCAGAACAAGGACGGCCAGGACGTCTACACCACCGAGATCGTCGGCAACGAAATGCAGATGCTAGATACCAAGGGCGGCAGCGGCGGCGGCAGTGCCCCGTTCGGCGGCGGTGGCGGCCAGCAGCAGCGCCCGCCCCAGCAGGGCGGCGGCTACGGCGGCCAGGGTGGTCGCGGTGGACAGCAGTCCTATCAGCCGCCGCAGCGCGAGCCCGCCGGTGGTGACCCCGGTTTCGACGACGACCTGGACGACGATATCCCGTTCTAGCTTGTCCTGATCGGGCAGACCGTCTGATATCCATCCGCTGCCCGACCCGCTGACGGCCGCAGCAGTTTTCAACGGCGTCGAAACAAACGCGGGCACCTGCCCGTTGTTTCTTTTCGATCGCTTTTCGACCGTCGGCCGTGGCGCGCGTGCCTGCATGCACGCGCGTTGCCCACCCGATAAATCATCTGTTTCCGTGCCGGGTTAACAGGACCCGGTGCGAGGCAGAGCAGCCCGCCCTACAAGGCCTCGCGGGCGTCGCCTTGACCCAGATCAATGTATGGGGCCCAGGCGCACGCGATCATCGCGTGATGAATCCAGTTTTCGTATCGGTGCATGGCCGCACGGTGGCCCTTATCCGGGTCGCGCGAAGCGTGACACGGCTGACGGCGGGTCGTGGCGATGGCTGTTAACGATAGCGTTGCCGCACGCGAGATACGCACGGCCCTCGCGCCCCAGTATTTCCTCGAAGGCATGTCGGAGGTGCGCCGGGCGCGCCTGTTGAACAGTGCCAGTACCCATGCTTTTGCGGCCGGCCAGACGCTGTTTCATCGCGGCGATATGGCCGAAAGCTTCTTCGTCGTGCTCGAGGGTCGGGTCAAGCTCTATCGGCTATCCATCGACGGCGACGAAAAGATCATGGGCCTGGTCGGCGCCGGCGAGAGCTTTGGCGAGGGCATACTGTTCATGGACCCCGCGCGTTACCCGGTCAGCGCGCAGGCGCTGGAGAACAGCCGTGTGGTGGCGATCAATCGCGCCGATTATCTCGACGAAATCCAGCATTGCTCTACCACCTGCATGGCGGTGATGCACAAGCTTACCGCCCGTATCGAACGCCTGCTCGACGAGGTCGAGTCGCTCACGCTCAAGGACAGCCGCTATCGCGTGGTCAACTACCTGCTGGAGCTGATCCCCGAGCGGGCAACCGGGCCGGTACAGCTGTGTCTGCCCACCTCGAAGAGCGCGATCGCAGGGCGTTTGGCGATTCGCGCGGAAACGTTTTCGCGCACGCTGCGTCAACTCGCCGAGAACGGCACGATCGTGCTGTGCGGGGGCCGCATGATCGAGGTGCCCAACCCAAAAGTTCTGCGCCATGCCCTGCGTGCCAAATCCGCGGGCGTGGCCTCGTGAGCGTCTTTATTCGAGCAGCGTCGGGTCGATCGCGTCCCGTCGTTGCCGCATTCAACGGCCCGGCTGCGCGCATCGTTTAACCACGAGGGGCGCCAGCCGGTCATCTTGTTTATTCATGCGAGGTATGGCCAATGAATCCGCCCGATAGCGCAGATCCGGTCCGGGGGCTGATCGACTGGATCGCCGCGGCCGGTGTACGCGGCGAGCCCGATCCGCAAACCGCGACCCTGGCAACGGTGGACCCGGCATTTGCCCGGCCGAGCGTGCGCACGATCAACGTCCAGATCGACGCCGATTCGCTGGTGTTCTTCGTCAACGCCCATACCGGCAAGGGCCAGCAGCTGCAGTGGCATCCCTATGTTGCGCTTTGCTTTTTCTGGCACGGTCTACAGCAGCAAATCACCGTGGAAGGCGTGGTCGAGGCGCTCGAGGCAGGCGACGCGGACCGGCTTTGGGCACAGCGCTCGCGCGACAGCCAGCTCACCGCCCGCAGTTCGCAACAGCAGGCCGTGTTCGGCGATCCCGAGGCCTTTCGGCAGCGGCGCGAGCAGGAACGCCAGAGCTACGACTTCGAGCACGTGCCCCGTCCGCAGAACTGGGTCGGCTACCGGTTGCTTGCTACCCGCCTGGAGTTCTGGGCGGCAGGATGGCACCGCCAGCATCCGCGCTGGCTGTTCGAGCGTGCGCCGGAGGGCGGCTGGCAGTCCAGCGTGCAGGAGCCCTGAATAGACAACGCCCGGCGAAGCCGGGCGTTTTCGTGACAAGCTGGTCGCTCAGCTCCACTCCCAGCAGTCGCTGTGGTGCAGCACCAGAACGCTCGCGCGTGCACGTCGCACCACCCGGTCTGCGGTGCCGCCGAGTACCAGGTCGCGCACCTTCGGATCGTGCGAGGCGATGGCGATCAGCCCGGCACCGAGATCCTGCGCACGTTTGACGATGGTCTGGGCGATGGGCCCGATCACCGCTTCGCTGGTCCAGTGGATGTCGTCGGCGTACTCGAGTCGGGCCAGCTCTTCGAGCTGCGACTCGGTCAGCTTCTGCGCTTCGCCCACGAAGTTGTGCGGCACATAGGGCCATACCGAGATTTCCGTCGGCACCACGCTAAGCAAATGAAGCTTGGCGTGGTGCCGACGGGCCAGCGTCGTCGTAGCCGAAAAGATCAAATCGAAGTTCGCCTCGTGTGCGAGATCGATCGGTACGAGGATGCAGTTCTTCATATCGGCACTCGCGCAAAGGGTCGGTGGTGCTCCGGCCGGACTGGAATGCGATCAGTCCGACAGCGGGTCGCGGCTTTCGTCGTGGATCTCGGCGGCATGGGGTTCGCGTTTCTGGCGTACCACCAGAACCGAGTGCTGCGAATGCTTGACCACCTGGCTGGCGATGCTGCCCAACAGCACGTCCCAGAACTTCGGGTTGTGGGACGCCATGACGATGAGATCGACGCCGAAGTGGTCGGCACGACGCACGATCGTGCGGGCCACCGGGCCCACGCGCACGTCGACCTGCCAGTTACCGTCTTCGCCCAGGTATTGCCGGCCGACGCGTTCGAGCTGTGCATGCGCGGTTTCGCCGAGTTTGCGCACATAATCGGTGCCGACGTAAGGAAAGTCGCCGGCATCAATCTGCGGAATGACGCTCAACAGCACGACCGTCGCGCCGGTATTGCCGGCCACGCGTTTGACGTTTTCGAACACGCTCTCGAAAACCGCGTCCTGATTCAGGTCCAGCGGTACAAGGATGGTCTGTGACATATCGATCTCCTTTTCTTGTGTACTTGCAGTATTACGTCGTCGCCGGATGCAGGGCTTGATCTAGATCAAAGGCCGATGAGTGGCGCAACATGAAATTCGCGGGCTGATGGATGGCGGATCGGTTGCAGTCTGAAGTTGAGCAATCTGCGCCGAGCGCCAGTGGTTCGGATGCGCGTCGATGCGGGGTGCAGCAACGCCTGATGGGCCGCCATGGCGAACAACGGTGGGGCGAGCACGAGGTCGGCCCCGCCGCAGCCAGCAGCGCTGGCTGCGGCGGTGTCGTAACGGCTAGAAGCGATAGCCCAGCGCGAGGGTGTAGACCCAGGGGTCGATATCCACGTCGACGTGGGTGCTGCCGGTGGCGGTACGCACCTCGGCGGTTGTATCGATCTGCAGATAGCGCACGTCGGCGTTGATCAACCAGCGGTCGTTGAGTGCGTAGTCCACGCCCACCTGTGCGGCCGGGCCGAAGGAGTCGTCCAGCTCGATCTTCTCGATGCCCAGCGCCCGTGCCTCGTCCGAGACGTCTTCCGAAAAGAAGAACGTGTAGTTCAGCCCCAGGCCAACATAGGGCGTGAATGCCGACTCGTTGTTGAAGCGGTACTGCAGGCTCAGAGTGGGCGGCAGGTGCTTGATATCGCCCAGCGGGGCGCCGTCGAGCGCGCCGCCGCTGAGAGTGAGGTCGTGCTCGAAGGGCGAGGCGCCCAGCAGTTCGACCGCCAGATTGTCGCTGAGCAGATAGGCGATGGTCAGTCCGAATTGCGGCTCGGAGCTCACGGCCACGTCCGTGCCCTGAAGCGCGGGCGCAAGTTCGCCGTTACGGCTCGAGGTGTCATCGTTGGGGGCGACGTAGGTTACGCCGCCGCGCACGATCCAATCGCCGGCTTCGGCATGGGCCACGCCCGCGATGAATACCGAGGTCAGGGCAAGGGCCGCGGGGGCGATTACGGCACGCGGGAAAGACGTCATGGCAGGGCTCCTGTTCTATGGTTTAAGCGTCTGGAGAACAGGTTGGCGGGGTTGCGCTGCGGCCGTGTTGATTTAGGTCAATAAAGGCGCCGACGTCGGCTCATAATTGGATTGTGTGCTAATAGGTGCGCCGCAATGCGCTCGCGCGCGACTAAAGAAGCCTGAAAATCGCGCGGTATTCGGCTAGGATTGCAAGGTTATACGCGCGTTTTTTATTTTGAACCCCAGAGCAACCCCAATGCCGCCACTCTCCCAGCAAATGCAGCAGTTGAGCGAAACGTGCAGTCATTGCTCGTTGCGCTATCTGTGTTTGCCCGACCATCTCGATACGCATGATCTCGAAAAGCTCGAGCGTCTGGTCGATTCGGGCGCGCCGGTGGTGGCCGACACCGAGCTGTTCGCCCAGGGCGACGGCCTGACCCACATCTATGCCGTACGCGACGGCTCCGCCAAGACTGTGCGCATCGACGAGGAAGGCTTCGAACAGATCCTGGGTTTCTACTATCCGGGCGACATCCTCGGCTTCGACGGTTTTGCCGATCAGCACCACCACTGCAGCGCGGTGGCCCTGGAAACCAGCCATTTCTGTCGTATCCCGGTCGACCAGCTCGATGCGTTGGTCGACGAGCTGCCGAGCCTGCGCCAGCGCCTGACGCGTCTGATGAGCCAGGTGCTCTCCGAAGACGGACGCATGATGCTGACCCTGGGCCGCAAGGACAGCGAAGGCCGTATCAGCAGCCTGCTGCTGGGGCTGAGCCGCCGGCGCGCACTTCGCGGTATGCCGGCCACCACCGTGCCTTTGAACATGAAGCGTGCCGATCTGGCCAACTTTCTTTCCATGCGCCTGGAAACGGTCAGCCGCGTACTCACGCGGCTGCAACGTGCACAGATCATCAAAGTGTCGCAGCACCGGGTTGAAATTCTCGATCGCGACGCCCTGCGCGAGCGCTCGAGCCGCGGCGCCTGGGTAGCGGATCAATCGTGACTGTCGCATGTCGGGCGGATATACCCGCTCGCGCGTGGGCAAGCGCCTTGCACGATCGTTTACACTACGGCGCTTGCTTGAACTCGCCCGAAAACGGGCCGGACGGGTCATGACCAGCGCGACTCAACCCAAGGTCTTCGTTCAGACCTGGGGCTGCCAGATGAACGAATACGACTCGGCCAAGATGGTCGAGGTGCTGCGCAAGCAGCGCAACGCCGAGCGCGTAAACACGCCGGAAGAAGCCGACATCATCCTGCTCAACACCTGTTCGATCCGCGAAAAGGCCGCGGAGAAGGTGTTTTCGCAGCTCGGGCGCTGGCGCGAACTCAAGGCCGAGCGTCCCGATATCGTGATCGGCGTCGGCGGCTGCGTGGCCTCCCAGGAAGGCCATGCGATTCGCGAGCGCGCGCCGTTCGTGGACATGGTGTTCGGCCCGCAGACGCTGCACCGGCTGCCGGAGATGCTGGACGCGGTCCAGGACAACGGCGCCGGCATCGTCGATATCGCCTTCCCGGAAATCGACAAGTTCGACCACATGCCGCCGGCCAAGGCCGAGGGCGCCACGGCGTTCGTGTCGATCATGGAAGGCTGTTCGAAATACTGCAGCTTCTGTGTCGTGCCCTACACGCGCGGTGAAGAAATCTCGCGTCCCTTCGACGACGTGATTCTGGAGGTCGCGGAACTGGCCGAGCAGGGCGTGAAGGAAATCACCCTGTTGGGCCAGAACGTGAACGGCTATCGCGGGCCGATGGAAGACGGCTCGATCTGCGATCTGGCCATGCTGGTGGAATTCGTGGCCGAGATCGACGGCATCGAGCGTATTCGCTATACCACCAGCCACCCGCTGGAATTCTCGGATGCGCTCATCGAAGCCTATGCGCGCGTGCCCAAGCTCGCCAACTACCTGCATCTGCCCGTGCAGTCGGGTTCGGATACGGTGCTGGCGGATATGAAACGCGGCTACACGGCCGATCATTTTCGCGAGCGCATCGCCAAGCTGCGCGCGGTACGCCCGGATATCAGCCTGTCGACCGATATCATCGTCGGCCATCCGGGCGAGGGCGAGGCCGAGTTCAAGGCCACCATGCAGCTGGTCGAAGACATGCGCTTCGACGCGGCGTTCTCCTTCGTCTACAGCAAGCGTCCGGGCACGCCGGCCGCGGACATGACCGACGACACCCCGCGCGAGGTCAAGAAGGCGCGCCTGGCGCGTCTGCAGGCCCGTATCGCAGAGTTCAACCGCCAGTACATGCAGGACATGATCGGTACCACCCAGCGTGTGCTGGTCGAACGCGAGTCCAAGCGCGGCGGCGGCCAGATGGCCGGGCGTACCGACTCCAACCGCTGGGTGAACTTCGACGGCCACCCGCGCATGGCCGGGCATTTCCTGGAAGTCGAAATCAC
This sequence comes from Salinisphaera sp. C84B14, assembly GCF_040361435.1. Lineage (NCBI taxonomy): Bacteria > Pseudomonadati > Pseudomonadota > Gammaproteobacteria > Salinisphaerales > Salinisphaeraceae > Salinisphaera > Salinisphaera sp. C84B14. Next base: position 54,395 of record NZ_APNL01000021.1, read on the forward strand.
CGAAGCGCTCGACAACTCGCTGCGGGGTCGCGTCGTGACCCGCGAGGATCATGCGCCCATGCCCGATCTCGCGGCCGCGGCCGGCTGATCGGCCACGTTGCCAACCCGACAAAGCATCTTGAACGAATCCATCCGCAAGACCCTGGAACTGGACCCGCCGGATACCACCCGGCTGGCTTATCTGTGTGGCCCGCAAGACCAGCATCTGCGCCTGATCGAGCGGACACTGGACGTGCAGGTGCACAACCGCGGCCATCTGTTTCAGGTAGAGGGCAGCGAAGGCGCCGCGACGGCGGCCATCGACGCCCTCAACGAGCTTTATAGCGCCACCGCGGCCGGCGAAATTGGCCCGGATCGGGTGCATATCGTGGCCCGCACGGCCGAGCGCGAGCTGCGCGGCGAGGCCCAGGGCGGGGCGTCCGAACCCCGCGACGTCGTCATCAAGACCCGTCTGGGTCTGGTACGCGGGCGCGGGCCGAGTCAGCGCCGCTATCTGGCCAATCTCGCCGACAACGACCTGAACTTCGGCATCGGCCCGGCCGGTACCGGCAAGACCTATCTGGCCGTGGCCGCGGCCGTCGATGCGCTGGAGTCCGAGCGCGTGCGCCGTCTGCTGCTGGTGCGCCCGGCGGTGGAAGCCGGGGAACGGCTGGGTTTTCTGCCCGGCGATCTGGCCCAGAAGATCGACCCCTATCTGCGCCCGCTCTACGACGCGCTCTATGAAATGCTCGGTTTCGATCGGGTGGGGCGTCTGATCGAGCGCAACGTCATCGAGATCGCGCCGCTGGCCTATATGCGCGGGCGCACCCTCAACGAAGCGTTCATCATTCTCGACGAAGCGCAGAACACCACCATCGAGCAGATGAAGATGTTTCTGACCCGTATCGGCTTTGGTTCGACTGCCGTGGTCACGGGCGACATGACCCAGGTGGATCTGCCCGTGGCCAAGAAATCGGGCCTGCGCCATGCGGTGCGTCTGCTCCAGGATATCGAGGGCATCAGCGTGACCAAGTTCTCGGCGCGCGACGTGGTGCGCCACCCGCTGGTCCAGCGCATCGTCCAGGCCTACGATCGCGAAAGCGAAGCGGGCGAGCACAGCTAAGCGGCAACCGCATGGATATCGAACTCGCGCTGGACTGCGCGCCGGGCATCCACGCGCCCGATACCGACATGCTCGAACGCGCCGCAGCGGCTGCGCTGCGCGGGGCATCGTGCAGCGAAGACGTGGCTTATGAACTCGCCGTTTGTCTTGTAGACGAGGGCGAATCCGCGCGACTGAACGGCGACTATCGCGACAAGCCGTATGCCACCAACGTGCTGTCATTCCCTGCCGGCGCCGAATTGCCGGGCCTGACCGTGCTCGGCGATCTGGTGATCTGCATGCCGGTCATCGCGCGTGAAGCGAAAGAGCAGGGCAAGAGCGACGTCGCACATCTGTCGCATATGGTGGTACACGGGGTCCTGCACTTGCTCGGCTATGACCATATCGGCGACGATGAAGCCGAAACCATGGAGGCGATCGAGCGCGACGTGATGGCCGAGCTTGGCCACGACGATCCTTACCGCGTGCTCGGCGTCTGAACGAATACCGCAGGCCGTAGGGCCGAGCCAGATAGACAGGCTTGAGAGGAGGGCGCGGCTGCGGCCGCATGCGATGAGCGACGAGGACGACAGCGAACAGAGTCGAAGTAGCGGCAATTGGCTGCGCCAGATCGGCATGAGCCTGGCCGGGCCACCGCGCGATCGCGACGAGCTGGTCGAGGTGCTCAAGGAAGCACAGGAAAACGAGCTGCTGGATATCGACGCGCTCTGGATGATGCAGGGGGTGCTCAAGGTCTCCGAGCAGCAGGTGCGCGACATCATGGTGCCGCGCTCGCAAATGGTGGTGGTCGAATCCGATGCCGCCGCGGCGGATATCCTGTCCATCGCGATCGATTCGGGCCATTCACGCTTTCCGGTGATCGGCGAGTCGCGAGACGAGGTCGTCGGTATTCTGCTGGCCAAGGACATGCTGCAGCTGGCCGAGGAGGGCGACGACCGCGAAGCCTTCGAACTGGGGGCGGTGCTCAGGCCGGCGGTCTACGTGCCCGAGTCCAAGCGCGTGAACGTGCTGCTCAAGGAGTTCAAGGCTTCGCGCAACCACATGGCCGTGGTCGTGGACGAGTATGGCGGTGTCGCCGGCCTGGTGACCATCGAAGACGCGCTCGAGCAAATCGTGGGCGAAATCGACGACGAATACGATCAGGCCGAAGGCGCCAATATCCTGCGCCAGGAGCACAATCGTTTTCTCATTCGCAGCCTCACCCCGGTCGAGGAGTTCAACGAATACTTCGACACCGAGTTTTCCGACGAGGACTTCGACACCATCGGCGGCCTGGTCGTGCATGAATTCGGGCATATGCCCAAGCGTGGCGAAACCACCATCATCGATCGCTTCCAGTTCAACGTGCAGCGGGCCGATTCGCGCCGTATTCATCTGTTCCAGATGACCGTGCTGCCGGAGGCCTCCGAGTAGCACATGGGCGCAAAGCGCGTGCTTCGGGTCGCTGCGTTCGATGTGGTGCTGCCGGCGCTGTTCGGCGGCCTGGCCACGCTCGGCTTTGCGCCTTTTGGTTACTACGGACTGACGCTGCTTGCCCTGATCGGGCTGATCGCGCTGTGGTGGCATGCGTCTGCCCGGCGCGGCGCCTGGCGCGGCTTCGTGTTCGGCCTGGCGCACTTCGGCACCGGCATCTACTGGACCTTCGTTTCCACCTACTACTACGGCGGCGCGCCGCTGCCGATGGCGATTGGGCTCGTGGCCGCGCTGAGCGTGTACCTGGCGCTCTATCCGTTGCTGGTGGGCGCGCTCGCCGGCGCCACGCGGGGACTGCCCCGTACGCTGTGGGCGCTGGTGGTGGTGCCTTTTGCCTGGCTGCTTGCGGAACTGGTGCGCAGCTGGGTCATGACCGGCTTTCCCTGGCTCTCACTGGGCTACTCGCTGATCGACGCGCCGGTGACCGCGCTGGCCCCGATCGGCGGCGTGTATTTTCTCGGCCTGCTGATGATGGCCAGCGCCGGCACGGTGGCGCTGTTGTTCGCCGGTTCCATACCGGCACGGGCGCTGGCGGTAGTGCTGATCGCGCTCGCCCCGCTGGGGCTTTGGTATACGCCGCCGACCACGGCATGGACCCGGCCCAGCGGCGAGCCGGTGAGCGTGGATATCGTCCAGGGCAATTTCGCGCAGGCGATCAAATGGGATCGCGACATGTTCCGCACCACCCTCGAGCGCTATCGCTCCATGACCGAAGCCTCGGATGCCGACCTGGTGGTCTGGCCGGAAGTGGCGATTCCGGCGCCGGCCCATCAGATTTCGTCCTACTTCGACGAGATTGCCGCCCTGGCCGCGGGGCGTAACCAGACCGTTCTTGCCGGCACGCTGGTACACGAAAGCAACAACGCGCCCTACTACAATGCCGTGCTGGCGCTCGGCGCGGGCGAGGGGCGTTATTACAAGCGCCATCTGGTGCCCTTCGGCGAGTATTTTCCGGTGCCCGAGTTCGTCAAGACGCTGCTCGACGGCGTGAACATGCGCTACAGCGATTTCGGTTTTGGCGCCGAGGACCAGGCGCTGATCGAGGTCGACGGGGTCAAGCTTGGCCTGTCGATCTGTTTCGAGGATGCCTTTGGCTACGAAATCGCCAAGGCGCTGCCGCAGGCCGGCATGCTGGTGAACGTCACCAACGATGCCTGGTTTGCCGGCACCACGGCGGCCGCCCAGCATCTGGAAATCGCGCGCATGCGCGCGCTGGAAGCGGGGCGGCCCATGCTGCGCGCGGCCAATACCGGCATTTCGGCAATCATCGACTATGACGGGCGCGTGCGCGAGGCCACGCCCGAGTTCGAAATCGCCAACATCGAATCGCAGGTGCAGCCGCGCAGCGGCGAAACGCCCTATATGCGTATCGGCGATTGGCCATTGTGGTGGGCGAGTGCAGCGGTCACGCTGTTGTCTTTGCTGGGCAGCGTGCTGCTCAAGCGTCGCCGGACGTCACGGTAGGTCGGGTTGCGGCATGTAGAGCGAATGGCCGTCCAGCGTTCGCAGAAATGCCGCCAGATCGTCGAGTTCGGCCGGGGTAAGCCCGAGCGGTTCGATCAGCGGTGAAAGTCGTGCCAGCGGCACATCGCTGACTTTCTCGGTCGGCGGCGCGTTCTGCCACCACCCCATGTTGTAAAGCGCAAGCAGTGATTCGAGATCGATCCCGTCGCCGAAGCCGTTGTGCATATACGGCGCCGTGCGTGCGATATTGCGCAGCCCCGGCGTGGCAAACGCGCCGACATCCTCCGGCGCGCCGGTTTCACGGTAGCGGCCCAGATAATCGCCCACGCCGTGCACCGATGTGCCCAGGTGATGAAAATCGCCGTCCGAGAGCAGGGCGCCGTGATGGCAGCGAACACAGTTTGCCCGGCCGCGAAACAGGTCGAGCCCTCGAATTTCGGCAGCCGTGAAGATATCGCGCTCGCCGCGCATGAAACGATCGAAGCGGGTATTCGGCGTATTCAGGGTACGCATGAAGGTGGCGATCGCCTGGGCTATGCGTGCCACCGTGACCGACGGGTCGCCGTAGGCATCGGCGAACAGCGGCGCGTAGCCGGCCACTTCGCCCAGCTGGCGTGCCCCGTGTTCGGGTACGCCCGCCATTTCAATCGGGTTCGACCAGCTGGCGACGACCTGGGTTTCCAGGTCCGCGGCGCGGCCGTCCCAGAACAGACGATCCTTGAATCCGGCGTTGAGTACCGTGGGGGTATTCAGATTCCCGACCTGGCGATCGTGACCGACGGCCTTGTGTCGACCGTCTGCCCAGCCGAGGCTGGGCTCGTGACAGGAGGCACAGGCGATCTGATTCGAACCGGACAGGCGCGGATCGAAGAACAGCCGTTTGCCCAGAGCGGCCTTTGCTTCGCTGAAGGGATTGTCGGCCGAAAACTCCGGTCGCCCGGGCAAGGGCGCGAGCGCTTCTATATCCAGGTCGGCGCGCGTTTCAAGTGCCGGCCACTGCGACTGCGGGCCGCGGTAACGCTCGACCAGTCGTGCGCGTTCGATGGCCGGGGCGAACGCACAGACAAGCGCGACGAACGCAGCGGTCGCTGCAGCGATGGCAACCAGGACGATCGATTCGCGTCGTGCCAGGCGCGAACCGATCCGCTTGATGCCCCCGCCGGGATTCACTTGCCCCACGGATCGGGCGGCGTTCGAAGCGCGGCGACGGCCGCGGCATAGCGACGCCACGCCACAGACAACAGATACGGCCGCGCCGCTACGCGCCCGAGCGTCGGGCTATAGCCCGCTGAGCGGCCGCGCCAATGGGCGCGGGAAGGCGAGTCAGAAGTCATAGCCGACTTCCAGCCAGTACTGGCGGCCAACGCCGAACAGTTGGACCCCTGCCTGGTTGCTTACGATATTGCGGCTGTCGGTAACGTTGAGCACGTCAACGCCGACATAGGGCGAGTGATCGCCGGGCAACAACCGCAGCCGCGTGCTCAGATCCCAGCGCAGGGTATTGTCCTGTTTTTCGATGTCGTAGCGTTGCAGCCCCGTGGCCGGGTCGTTGCCGTCGCGCAGCAGGTAGCGGTACCCGTCTGTGTAGCTCAGCGCGTTACGCACCTGCAGGCGGTCGTTGAAAGCCGAGGTGATGATGTCAACCTGGGCGCTGACCGGGGTGGCGAAATCGCGTGCGGGCAGCTCCGAGCGACGCACCCGACGACCTTCGAAAATCACATCCTCGTCGGCGACCGTACCGTTATAGCCCTTCTCATCGTCGCCGTAGCTGGCATCGGTTTCCTTGTCCATCCACGACACCCCGAGATTGACGCCCCAGTTGGCGCCCACCCAGGCAAACGGCTGCGAGCGCCAGTAGAGATCGACCTGATCCGTGCTGCTGCGCCCGGAGTTGTCGTAGTTGTACAGCTCGCTACCGCCATCGTAGTTGGTGCGGATCTGATCCTTGCCCTGGCGGCGCACATAGGTCAGGCCGATATCGCCGCGCCAGAGCGTGCCGGCGACGCCGATCGAGTATTCGTCGTCGTAGGGCGTGTCGAGATCGCGGTAGTCGTATTCGCTTCGATCCTCGACCGCGGTGAGCGGATCGTCCGGGTTGTCGCGCTCGCGTACCTCGACCAGCCGTCTTTCCTCGGCCCGCAGCTTGTAGGAAAGGAACGACTTGCCGTAATAGCGGTTGGCGCCGGCGATCAGGCGCATGTTCTGGCTGTTGTCGAGATAGACGCCGGCCTTCAGGCGCGGCGCGGCGTTGGTGTTTTCCAACAGGCCGTCGCGTTCGACGCGCAGCCCGGCACTCCCGAACAGGCGTTGGCCGTCGGCGGCCAGCTCGCCGAACACGGCGCCGTTGGTATTCGAAAAGGCGATATCGCCGGCGCGGTAGGTTGCCACGCGGCTCAGGTACTGATCCGACGGCGCATAAGAGCCAGGGCCGATCGGGTCGGGCAGCGGCGTCTGGCTGTAATCGAGGCGATAGTCTTCGGCCACGAAGTCCTGGCCCCGATGCTGTTCGTAGTCGAGATAGGCTATTTCTGCGCCGTAATCGGTCGTCCAGATAGCGCTGATCGGCGTGGTGAACGTAACGGAACCGCCCAGCTTGCGTTGTCGGTTCTCGAGGTCGCCCAGGCCGCCGATGATGCTGCCGTCGAATAGCGACGTGCTCTTGAAGTTGGTCAGCGTATGGCTGTCGTATTGATGCTCATCGGTGGTGAGCCCCGCGTTGAGATTGGCGTCCACGCGGGTGGCGCCAATGTGGTTCGCGTAGTTGACGCTCAGGTTGATGCCTTCGTGGCCGCCCACGAAGTCGGAGTCGAGATAGTTGATCAGGAAGCTGTCTTCATCGAAGTTCGTATACGACAGCGACGCATCGAGCTCGTAGTCGCGGTCGAGCAGGTCCAGGCGCAGAACGCCGTAGCGTGATCTGCTGTCCAGTTCGCGGCTCTGGCTGGGCGTGTAGAGCTGGCCGGTCTCCAGAAAATTGTCCAGATCCATCGTGAGCAGCTGTTTTTGGCTGATGGTCGAGCGCTTTTCGCTATAGCCGGCGAACAGGCCGATATCGCCCAGGCGGGTGGCGCCGTCCAGGCTGAATTCGCTCTTGCGAAAATCGGGCTGGAACTCCCCGGGCACGCCGTTGGGCATCTGGGCCGCCGCGCTTTCGAACTCGCGTTCCTGGGTTTTATCGATATGCAGGTTGGTCAGACTGTCGCTGGTTCCCCGATACGACACATGGGCTTCGTTCCGGCCTGCATAGGCACGTGTTTCGGCCTTGACCACGCCCCCCGTGAAGCCGCCTTCCCGGGCAGAAACATTGGTATCACTGACCTCGATGTTCTGTAAGAAACGGGTATCGATGAACTGGCCCTGGGAATGGCCGGCCACGCGCGTGTAGTTGTCGGCGCGCTGGCTCTGGGCGGGGTCGATGAGGTTGTCCACCGCCGCGCCGTCCAGTACGAAGCGGTTCTGGTAGGGCGAGGCCCCGCGAATCGAGAACTCTGCGGGCTTGATATCGCCTTGCTGGCGGCTCGAACTCGCCCCTTCTGCCACCCGTACGGAGGGAATGACCGACAGCGCTTCGGCCAGATCCGAGCGTGCCGAACCGCGGATGTAGGCGGCCGGCAGTTTCTGGATCTGGGCATCCAGCGGGTCGGCTGCGACCAGGATCTCGTTGAGCGCCGGCAGCTCGAAAGACAGGGCGTCGTTGAGGCTTTTCTGGTCGGCGGCCGCGGTTTCGCCGCGCGCTTCATCTTGTCGCGTTACGTCACCGCTCGCGGCCGCTGGCGGCTGTTCGGCATGGACGGCGGATGTCGCGCCCAACAAGGCCGGCAGAATCAAGAGTCTGTACATGGTGTCCCCCCGTGAAGTTGCGAGGGAGCATATGCATTCAGTTCATAAATGCAAATGATTCGCATTTATATTTGACGCAATGAAATTCAATTTCAAGCGGACGGTTCTTCAATGGTGCGACGCTGCGCTTGTACGGCTGCCATGGCAGAGGGGGTGGGCGCAGGCTCAGAGGTTGAGTCGGCGTGTGGCTGAGCGTACTGGGCGGTGAAGGGTCGCCAGCGTATCGAGTACACTAGTCGGCCGTTTTTTGCTTTTCGATCGATAGCCGCCGATGGATTCCACCTACCGTTTCGATGCGATCGAGACCGATGTACAGGCCCGCTGGCGTGACGCCCGCGCCTTCGAAGTCAAGCGCGACGAGCGCGAGAAGTTCTATTGCCTGTCGATGTTCCCTTACCCCAGCGGCAAGCTGCATATGGGGCATGTGCGCAACTACACCATCGGCGACGTCATCTCCCGCTATCAACGCATGTGCGGCAAGAACGTGCTCCAGCCCATGGGCTGGGACGCCTTCGGCCTGCCGGCGGAAAACGCCGCGATCAAGAACGGTGTGCCGCCGGCGAAATGGACCCGCGAAAACATCGCTGCAATGCGCGAACAGCTCGCCCAGCTGGGCTTTGCCTACGACTGGTCCCGCGAAATCGCCACCTGCGACCCGAGCTATTACCGCTGGGAACAGTGGCTGTTCACCAAGCTGTTCGAAAAGGGGCTGGTGTATCGCAAGGAATCGATCGTCAACTGGGATCCCGTCGATCAGACCGTGCTCGCCAACGAACAGGTGGTGGATGGCCGCGGCTGGCGTTCGGGCGCGATCGTCGAGCAGCGCGCCATCCCGCAGTGGTTTGCGCGAATCACCGACTATGCCGACGAACTGCTGGACGATCTCGACGCGCTTGAAGGCTGGCCGGAAGCGGTCAAGACCATGCAGGCGAACTGGATCGGGCGGTCTACCGGTCTGGAAATCGATTTCGAAGTGGTCGGCCACGACGAGCCGCTGACGGTCTACACCACGCGACCGGATACGCTGCACGGCGCGACCTATATGGCCGTCGCCGCCGATCACCCGCTGGTTGCGGCCGCCGCCGCGCACGACGCCGAACTGGCCACCTTCTGTGAAGACTGTCGCAAGGCCGGCACCGCCGAGGCCAGCCTGGAAACACGCGACAAGAAAGGCTATCGCCTGCCCAGCGAAGCGACGCATCCGCTCACCGGCGAGCGGATGCCGATCTTTGCCGCCAATTTCGTGCTGATGGGCTATGGCACCGGCGCGGTGATGAGCGTGCCGGCCCACGACCAGCGCGACTGGGAGTTCGCCACCGCCTACGACCTGCCGATCGTGCCCGTGGTCGCGCGCGCCGACGGCAGTGCCCCCGACATCAGCGCAGCCGCAAGCATCGATAAAGGCCCGCTGATCAATTCCGGCGAGGATGACGGCAAGGACTTCGACAGCGCCTTCAACGATATTGCCGACCGGCTGGAGGCCCGGGGTATCGCCCGTCGCAAGACCCAGTACCGCCTGCGCGACTGGGGTCTGAGCCGCCAGCGCTACTGGGGCGCGCCGATCCCGATCATCCACTGCGACGACTGCGGCGCCGTGCCGGTGCCGGAACAGGATCTGCCGGTGGTGCTGCCCGAGGACGTCACCCCCGAAGGCGCGGGCTCGCCGTTGCCGGATATGCCCGAGTTCGTGAACGTGGACTGCCCGCAGTGCGGCAAGGCCGCCCGGCGCGAAACCGACACCTTCGACACCTTCATGGAGTCGTCCTGGTATTTCGCGCGTTTTGCCTGCCCGGACGCCGATTCCATGCTCGACGACCGGTCCAACTACTGGCTGCCGGTCGATCAGTACATCGGCGGTATCGAGCATGCGATCTTGCATCTGCTGTATGCGCGTTTCTTCCAGAAGGTGATGCGCGACGAGGGGCTCACCGACGCCGGTGAGCCGTTCAAGCGGCTGCTCACCCAGGGCATGGTGCTCAAGGACGGGGCGAAGATGTCCAAGTCCAAGGGCAATACGGTCGACCCGCAGGCGCTTATCGAAAGCTACGGCGCGGATACGGTGCGCCTGTTTTCCATGTTCGCCGCGCCGCCGGACCAGTCGCTGGAATGGTCGGATGCCGGCGTGGAAGGGGCCAACCGCTTCATCAAACGGCTCTGGCGTCTGGTGGCCGACCATGTCGAAGCCGGCATCGTGGCCCCGGCCAAGAGCGCTGACGGCGAGGCCGGCGAGCTGCGGCGCAAGCTGCACGAAACCATTGCCAAGGTCGGCGACGACATCGGCCGGCGTACGACCTTCAACACGGCGATTGCTGCGGTCATGGAGCTCTGCAACGCGCTCGGCAAATTCGACGGCGCGCAGGCCGATAGCCAGGCGGTACGCCAGGAAGCGCTGGAAGCAGTGGTCAAGATGCTCGCGCCGATCATCCCGCACGTCTGCGATGCGCTTTGGCGCGAGCTGGGCCATGACGATCTGCTGCTCGACGTGGCCTGGCCGCAGGCCGACGACTCCGCGCTGTCCCGCGATACGCTCACCCTGGTGGTCCAGGTCAACGGCAAGGTACGCGCCAAGATCGACGTGCCGGCGGACGCCGATCGCGATACGGTGGCCGAAATGGCCCAGTCCGAAGCCAACGTGCTGCGTTTCATCGACGGCGCGCCGATCAAGAAGACCATCGTCGTGCCGGGCAAACTCGTCAATCTCGTGGTATAGATCGCCTCATGAAATCGATATCTGCTGGTTTGCCCGCGCGACCTGCCGGCGCGCGTTCATCTATCCGCCACCGCCTTGGCGGCCTGGCGGCGATTCTGGTCGTCATGCTGTCCCTGGCCGGCTGCGGTTTTCATCTGATGGGCGCCTCGCCGCTGCCGGAGGGCGTCGATCGCATGTACGTCAGCTACAGCGACGATTACCAGGTCGGCGATCCGCCGCTGGTGGAAACGCTGCGTCAGCGACTGCGCGAACGGCATGTGCTGGGCGACAGCGGGGCGCCGGCCAGGCTTGCGATTCGTGACATCGAAAACCGCCAGCGCATCATTTCGGTCAGCCCCGTCGATGGCCAGGTGGCCGAATACGAACTCACCACCACCGTCGTATTCGATTACACGGTCAACGATGCCACTCAGCTGCAAAACGAAAAGCTGTCGGTGAGCCGCAGCTACAGCTTCGACAACACCGAACGCCTCGCGGCCGAGCAGGAGCAGCGGGAATTGCTGACCGCGATGCACGAAGAGCTGTCCAACCTGATTCTTCTTCGCGTTGCCACTGCGAATGAAAAACTTGCCGATTAGAGTGGCCGGCATCGCTTCGCCTACAAAGCATCCCAAATGACCGATCGCAGTATTCTCAAGGCCAGCCCCATAACGCCTGCGGATGCAGCCGACTTCATCCGCGGCCGGCGTACCGTGGATCAGTTCACCGACGAGATGCCCGACCCCGCGATCATTCGCGAGGCGGTCGAACTTGCGCGGTGGGCGCCCAACCATCATCTGACCCAGCCCTGGCGGTTCTATACCCTCGGGCCCGATACCCAGAGTGCGATCGTCGATCTCAACACGCGCCTGGTGGCCGAGCGCAAGGGCGACGAAGTGGCGGCGGCCAAGCGCGAGCGCTGGCAGGCGGTGCCGGGTTGGCTCGCGATCACCTGTGTGATCGATGACGACCCGATTGTCGCGCAGGAAGACTATGCAGCCTGCGCCTGCGCGATACAGAACATGTCGCTGTACCTGCACAGCGCGGGGCTGGGCAGCAAGTGGATCAGCGGCGAAGCCACGCGCCATCCGGATCTCGCGCGGATTATGGACATCGACAGCGCGCGCGAATACTGCGTGGGCCTGCTGTGGTATGGTTATCCGAAACGCCGACCACGCAGCCAGCGCAGCGATCTTGACGCCATACTGGCAGCGCGTCCCTGAGCGTCGTCGCAAATAGCCCGCAACGGGCGTTGCAAAACCCGTGTACCCCCGATAGAATTGCGCGCTTTCGCAGCCGCCCGGCTGCCTAATCGCGTTGGTTCAGGATACAGTGCAATGAAGACGTTTTCTGCAAAGAAAGACGAAGTCCCCGGTGACTGGTATGTCGTCGATGCCGACGGCAAGACGCTCGGTCGTCTGGCTTCGGAAGTCGCCACGCGCCTGCGCGGCAAGCACAAGCCGGAATACACCCCGCATATGGATGTGGGCGATCATATCGTGGTCGTGAACGCGTCCAAGATTAAGGTCACCGGCAAGAAGCCGCAGCAGAAGATCTACTACCGGTTTACCGGTTATGTCGGCAACCTGAAGTCGATCACGCTCGAAGACCAGCTGGCCGCACACCCGGAGCGCGTCATTGAGCACGCCGTCAAGGGCATGCTGCCGAAGAATCCGCTGGGCCGTCAGATGGCCCGCAAGCTGCGCGTCTATCCGGGCGCCGAGCATCCGCATACCGCACAGCAGCCGCAGACGCTGGAGATTTAGTCAATGGCAACCGAACAAGCCTACGGTACCGGCCGTCGCAAGACCGCGACCGCCCGCGTTTTCATCAAGCCGGGTAGTGGCCAGATCACGGTCAACAAGAAGTCGCTGGACGAATACTTCGGCCGTCCGACTTCGCGCATGATCGTGCGCCAGGCGCTGGAAGCGACCGATTCCAGCGATCGTTTCGATATCAACGTAACCGTCGCCGGCGGCGGTCCGAACGGCCAGGCCGGCGCGATTCGCCACGGCCTGTCCCGCGCGCTGGTTCAGTATGACGAAATGATGCGTGCGCCGCTGCGTGCCGCAGGCTACATGACCCGCGACGCACGTAAGGTCGAACGTAAGAAGATCGGCCTGCACAAAGCTCGTAAATCGCCGCAGTACTCCAAGCGCTAGCGTCGATTGCCGACCGCTTGCCGCCTACCCGGCGAGCGGTCAGCCCAGTTTGCTGGGGGATCGTCTAGTGGTAGGACTGCGGACTCTGACTCCGCCAACGGGGGTTCGAATCCCTCTCCCCCAGCCAGCACCCAAAGCCCGCCTTATGGCGGGCTTTTTTTTGGGTGCTGGCTGGGGGAGAGGCCCTGGTTCGACCCCCTCGGTTCGACGAGCGAGCACCGCTCGCGAGAACCGGGGCGCGCAGCGCCACGGGCCCCCGAAGGGGGTGAGCGTGCGCCAGCACGCGAATAATCCTGAGGTTGAGAGGCTGCCAACTTGAACGAAGGCCCCCGGACATTCCGTACGACTGCACCCAAAGCCCGCCTTATGGCGGGCTTTTTTTTGGGTGCTGGCTGGGGGAAAGGTCTTGGTTCGCCCCCTCGGTTCGACGAGCGAGCACCG
>NZ_APNL01000022.1:0-64259 GCF_040361435.1 Salinisphaera sp. C84B14
AACCTGGTGGGTTTACACAGCTAGCGGCCAGAAGTAGATATTCCGATCAACCAATAGCCTTTAGCAGCGTATTCTAATACGAGCGCTACATTATCTCGGGATGGCAAATTCAACATGAGTTCTTCATGAGGTCGCCTAATGCCTAGTTAATCGGCGAGGTCTCCGAAGGCGATGCTGAGCGGCTAGCCTTCACTGACATAAATCAGACGTGCCTAATGGACCAGGACGAGTCCATCTTCTAGGTGCTTAAGCCGGAGAACTCCGCTACGCTCAGCCCGCCGTACTTCCACTTCTAGTTGTACAGCGTGCAGAATGCCTCCAAAGAAGCCAATGATCGCGGAAGGTTGTTCAAACGACGGTGTAGAACGCGTTTGCATTTGCGACGAGTCAAACAGCGCAGACCGGGCGAGGAAACGGGGGCGGGCTAGGGCTTCTAAAACAGCCTCAACTGGTTGCCTAAAATCAGCAACTTAGGGGGCATCTCGAATTAGAATAATCCACCTTAAGTTGATGGTTTAAAACGATCGGAATGGTGTCTTTTAATCAATTGGTCGCAGGTTCGAATCCTGCACGGCCCACCATTCAACCCGCCATAGCGCGGGTTTTTTGTTGCCTGGAGCCCGCGTTGCCGTGTGCCCACAGGTCTGGGTACAGCTGCCGGCGATGCCGGCAGCTGCGGGTCGCCGTTCCTACTTGCGGCCGACCAGTTCGATCCAATAGCCATCGGGGTCGAGCACGAAGGCGATATGGCTCATACGGCCGTCTGACGGGCGTTTCTTGAACGTCACGCCGTTGGCGTCCATCCACTCGCAGGCGGCCTGTAGATCCGGCACGGTGAAGCAGATATGGCCATAGCCCTGAGGCTCTTCGTTGCCGTTGTGATAGCGCGCCTGCGGGTCTTTCTCGGTGCCCCAGTTGTGGGTGAGCTCGAGCACGCCTTGCCGGCCGTTAACGTACTTCGCTCTCGCATCCTGATCTTCCGGCACGTCGTCGTCGCCTGTACAGGCCAGAAAATAAAGGGTGAATTCGCCTTCCGGCATATCCACCTTGCGTAGCAGACGCATGCCGAAGACCTTGGTATAGAAAGCCAGCGAGGCCTCGGGGTCGACCACGCGCACCATGGTGTGGTTGAAGATGAAGCCGCGGGTCTCGTTGGGCACCTCGGCATGCACGCCGGGACCGTCTTCTGTATTGAAGGCCATTGCCTGTCCTCTGGTTCGTTGCAGATGTGTGGCCTGTACTATGCACGAGCAACATGACCCGATGAAACAGGAGACAGCGGATGTCGAAATACTGGCACGAACCCATGAGTCTGGAGCAACTGAATGCGGTCAACGATCGCGACATGATTTCGCGGCTCGGAATGGTCTATACGGACTTCAGCGACGATATGCTCGAGGCCCGTTTGGAGATCGACGAACGCACGCGCCAGCCCTTCGGACTTCTTCACGGCGGTATTTCATGCGCGGTATCGGAATCCATGGGCAGCGTGGCGGCGAATATGTGTGTCGACCGCGAACGTTTCGTATGCGTTGGCATCGAGCTCAACGCAAGCCATCTGCGCGGCGCATCCAGCGGTACGGTACGTGCGCGTTGTACCCCTATCCGGGTGGGGCGCAGTACCCATGTATGGCAGACCGACCTGTTCGATGACCAGGACCGTCATCTGTGCGTATCTCGACTCACCGTCGCCGTGGTCGCCGCCGACCGCGACTGAGACAGCGCTCGAGTCTGACCGACTGCGCAGGTAACGCGCGTTACGATGGGCTATAGTCGAAACAGATAACGCCACACAAGGAATCGTTTTGAAAGCATCGGATTTGTTCGTTCGCTGCCTCGAGGAAGAAGGGGTGGAGTATGTTTTTGGCGTGCCGGGAGAAGAGAATCTCGATCTGATCGAGTCGTTGCGCGGCAGCGATATCGACCTGGTCGTCACCCGCCATGAACAGCATGCCGCCTTCATGGCGGCCACCTACGGTCGACTGACCGGGCGTGCCGGCGTATGTCTTTCCACGCTGGGGCCCGGCGCCACGAATCTGCTGACCGGCATCGCCTATGCCCAGCTTGGCGGTATGCCGGTGTTCGCCATCACCGGCCAGAAGGCACTGCGCGACAACCGCCAGGGCAAGTTCCAGCTCATCGACGTAGTCGATACGTTCAAGCCGCTGACGAAGTGGAACTATTCGATCACCGACAGCGGCGTGATCCCGCGCTGCGTCCGGCATGCCTTCAAGGTCGCGGAGGCCGAGCGACCCGGGGCCGTGCATCTGGAATTGCCGGAAGACATCGCCGGCGAGGAAATCGAACCGAGCGTGCCGCAACGGCGGGTGACGCTGCGTCGCCCCAACGCCGACGAACAGGCCACCGATCAGGCCGCGGAAATGATTCGAGCGGCGCGCCAGCCCATCATCATCTACTCGGCCGGAGCGAACCGAAAACGCATCACCGAACAGCTCCAGGCGTTTGTCGAGGCAACCGGCCTGTTTGCCATCGGCACCCAGATGGGCAAGGGCGTACTGGCGGACGATCATCCGCAGAGCCTGTTCTGCATGGGTATTCACAAGCACGACTACGTGCACAGTGCCATCGACGAGGCCGACCTGGTCATAACCCTCGGCTATGACGTGGTCGAGTATCCGCCGTCGGTCTGGAACGCCGACAAGAGCAAGGACATTCTGCATATCGACTTCGTGCCGGCCGAGCCGGACGAGTATTATAGCCCGTCGCACGAGGTGCTGGGCGATATCTCCAATACGCTGCAGACCCTGCGCGCCCGCCTCGAGGGCACCCGCTTCGACACCCGCCGTCTGGCGCGGCTACGCGCGTATGTCGACACGCTGCTGCATGAAAGTGAACCGGCAGACAGCTATCCGCCCACGCCGCAACGCCTGGCTCGCGAAGTACGTCAGGTGATGGGGCGCCGCGACATCATCAGCCTGGATAACGGGATCTACAAGATATGGTTCGCGCGCATGTATCCGGCGTTTGAACACAACACGGTACTGCTCGACAACGCGCTGGCCAGTATGGGCGCCGGCCTGGCGGCGGCCATGGCCGCCAAGATGGTGCACCCGGACCGTCGCGTGCTGGCAATCTGTGGCGACGGCGGCTTCATGATGAACAGCCAGGACATGGAAACCGCGGTGCGCCTCGGCCTTGATCTGGTCGTGCTCCTGGTACGCGACGACGGCTATGGCTTCATCAGCTGGAAACAGGCCGGGGCCGGCTTCGAGGATTTCGGCATGGGCTTCGGCAATCCGGACTTCGTTGCCTATGCACAGGCATACGGGGCCAGCGGCGTGCGTCTTGGCCCGGAGGACTCGCTTCACGATGTGCTCGAACAAGCCTACGAACAGGGCGGCGTCGTGCTGATTGACTGCCCGGTGGACTACAGCGTGAACAAGGAACTCGATGTCGAGCACCATGTCGAGTCATCGGTGCTCGACGGATGAACGCATCCCTTTATCGCGCGATCGCCGTACCTCGGCCGTACCGCTGCCCGCCTTGTGCGGGGGCGGGGCTGCGTGCGCGGCCGGGATCGGTTAGCATAGCCGGCGCGCCGTCGTGGTGGAATTGGTAGACACGCTAGGTTTAGGTCCTAGTAGCCGAAAGGCTGTGGGGGTTCAAGTCCCTCCGACGGCACCATTAAAAACAGTCGATTACGCGCTAAAACAGCACGTTACGACCAGCAGGTTACGACATGGTTCGACTATGCGTGACCCGGCATGCCCCAAATATCCCCCAATCATCAGCCGGTCATTTCGCTGAACGCGAAGCGGTCGTCGTTGCGGTTCCCCACTAGCAACAGCCTGCCTGCTGATACCAGCGGCGCAGATGATTTTCGATCGACGGCCAAGCGTTCTGTAAATCGCGGCGATCGTGCCAGTGGCGCCGATACTGTTCGATCAGCTCGGCGTGGATCAGGTCGAGATCCAGATTCGCTAGACAGCCGTCGCGTACCACGGGCTGTCCTGCTACCCATAGCTCCTTGATCTCGGCGGCCCGCGTGCGGGCAAAGAGTAGGCTCGACAGCGGATTGTCGACCAGGCAGTACTTCTGCATGGCGTCCAGATCCAGCAGCAGCCAGTCGGCGGGCTCGCCAATTGCAAGCATGCCGCTGCCGGGCGCGCCGACACAGTGCCGGCCATGACCCAAGGCGCTACGCAGCATGGCTTCATCACCGTTCCAGTCTTCGAAGCCTCGATCGGCGTGCAGCAACCGGGTAAGCCGCATCTCGCGGATCGCATCGTCGTCCTGGTCGAGCGTTGACCCGTCCAGTCCGAGTGCGACCCGGCAGCCGGCATCGAGCATTCGCCGCAGCGGCGCGATACCGGACCGCAAGGTCAGGTTCGAGCTGGTATTGACCGCGATCGTCGCGCCCGATTCGGCGATGAGATCGAGCTCGTCGTCGCGTGCCCAGACACAGTGGGCAAGGGTCAGCCGCGGGCCGAGCAGGCCGATATCGGCCAGATGGCGGACGATGCCGTTCGGGTAATGCCAATCGGCCCAGTCGCGCTGATAGCGCGTCTCAAGCAGATGCATATGCACCCGCCGGTTGGTGTCGGCGCTGGCCTGGGCGATCGCTGCGAGCAGCGCATCCGAACACCACTGTACGCCGGTCGGCCCGTACTGCACGTCCAGCCCACGATCGGCCACGGCCTGGGCGCAGGCATCGACGCTTTTCAGCATCGCCTCTATCGACTGCGTCGGGATACGAAAATAACGATCGGCAACACGACGGGTTTCAATATCCATCGATTCACGAACTAACCTGTCATCGCCATAGAGCAGCGGATTGCGATCGCGCAGGCCGACCGCGAACGCCGCCCGAATACCGACGGTATCCGCCGCACGGGCAACTTCTGCCACTTCGGTGGGAAGGTCGGTGAGTCCTTGGGCGCGCGTGCAGTGCATCATCACTGCGCCCGAGCCGCCAAGTGCCGCTCGACCGAAGCTGGCGCAGGCGGCGAGATAGGGGTCGATCGAGGGCGCGACCGCCAAGCGCAGCAGCCAGGTTTCGAGTGGCTGGTCGAGCGCGCCGAAGGCGAGCGTCGGCAGCGGTCGACCATGATCGTGTGCATTGGCGAAGCACGGCATGGCCAGCCGCCGCGGACCCTCGGGCAGGCTGGCCAGCGTCTCGATCGCGGTGATGCGCCCATGCTCGTGGTCGATGCGCACAGGCCCGTCGCTTTCGCACGCGGGCCCGAACAAGGCCTTGTGGGCTGTGACTGCGGGCATGAACTAGGGCAGGCGCTGATCGCGCGGCGGCAAGAAGCGATCGGTAAACACCTGGTCGGCACTGGGCGTACGCTCGAGATCGTAGAGATCGACGATCGTGTCGATGGATTTCGACAGCCTCTGCTTATCGACATCGCCGATACCGATCGCGCGGCTTTCATCGGAAACAATCAGACGCGTCATAGCGAAATCCAGGCGCTTGCGCTCGGCGCTGGCGTCGATAAACGCCTCGCGGGCCTTGACCGCATCGATACCGGCTTGCGGGTCTGCGATGATGGCCTGCATGGCATGGTTGATCGCCGTGACCAGCCCTTCGACCGCGCCGGGGTGGTCGGCGATCATGGCCTGCGAGACCATCACGCCGTTGGAATAGATATTCAGCCCGTTATCGCCATACGCAAACCAGCGGTAATCGGCGTCCGGATCCTTGCCTTGGGACACGAGATTCATATAACTGGTGACGTTGAACACCAGCGAGGCGTCGACGTCACCACGATTAAGCAACTGTTCCTGCAACTGCGGCGCGACGTTGGTGATATGGACCGAATCGGCATTGATATCCGAAGCGTCGAGCATGGCCGGAAACAGCTTGGTCGCCGCGCTGCCGGCCGGCCCGCCAAAGGTATGGCCGGGAAAATCGGCCACCGACTGGATCGGGCTATCGGCCTTGGTCAGCACCGCGAACGGCGGCTGGTTGTAGATCTGATACACCATCACCGGCGCGGTATCGGGTGTTTTGGCCGCGGTTTGAATGATCGCGTTCATGTCCCCGAAACCGGCGTCATACGTGCCCGATAACACACGACTGACCGTGGCCGCCGAGCCTTCGCCCTGGTCGATGGTCACATCCAGACCGTTATCGGCGAAATAGCCGCGCTGCTGCGCGAGATAGAACGGGGCATGCACGCCCTGGATCTTCCAGTCCAGGGTAAAACGAACCGGCAGCTTCTCGGCCGCGAAAGCCGTCGCGCCAACCAGCGTTGCCGCAAGCATGGCCGCGCCGGTGAGTGTAGGTAGTAAACGGTTTGTCATAGCAGCTCCTTGGTAAGCGAAAATCAGGCCAGCGGCGTGTCGGCGCCGCGCGATGCCCAGCCGCAGATACGGCGTTCGAGCAGCGAAAACAGGCCATAGAGCACTACGCCCATCACCGCGAGTAGGAATAGGCCGGCGAACACCAGCGGCACATCGAAATTGGAAGTCGCGATCATCATCACGTTGCCAATACCGCGATTGGCGGCCACCGTCTCGGAGAGCACCGTGCCGACAAAGGCCAGTGTGATCGCCACCTTGAGCGCGGCGAACAGATACGGCATCGCACTCGGCAGGCTGATATTGAACAGAATCTCGCGGCGGCTGGCGCCGAGTGCCTTGAGCACGTCCTGTTGTTCCGGCGAGGTCGTGGCCAGCCCGGTCGCCACATTGACCACGATCGGAAAGATACAGATCACGTACGAGGTGAGAATCGCCGGCACCGTGCCGCTGCCGAACCAGAGCACGAAGATCGGTACCACGGCGACCTTCGGGATCGAGGAGAATCCGACCAGCAGCGGATAGGCCGTGTCGTAGGCGATTCGGGATGACCCGACCACGGCGCCGAGAATCACGCCGGTGAGCACGCCGGCGGCGAAGCCGACCATCGTGGTCATCAACGTCTGAATGATATGTGGCATGAGTGCCGGAAAACGCTCGACGAGCGTAACCAGTACCGCGCTCGGGCGCGGCAGCACGAACGGCGAGATCGAAAAAACAACGCAGGCCGCTTCCCAGAGCAGAAAGAAGCCGACGATGAATGCCAGCGATGCCGCACGCTGACGGGCCCGGGGGCCGAACAGAGTCGTGTTCATGCTGCCGTGCTCCCCACGGCATTCGGGCCGTCGTGGGTGATCTTGGCACGCAGGCTCTGCATGAGCTCGACGAAATCGTTGTCGTAGGTTCGATCGACGGTGCGCGGCCGGGCGAATTCGACCGCCCGGTCTTCGACGATACGCCCCGGTCGCGGGCTCATGATGCATATCCGCGACGCCAGATAAGCGGCCTCGCGCAGGTCGTGGGTGACCAGCAGCACCGTGGGTTTCTTGTCCATCCAGAGGTTTTGCAGGATGCCCCACAGTTCTTCGCGGGTGAACTGATCGAGCGCGCCAAAGGGCTCGTCGAGCAACAACACCCGGGGTTCGTGAATGAGCGCGCGACACAACGAGGCGCGTTGCAACATGCCGCCGGAAAGCTGCCAGGGGAATTTGTCGCCGAAACCGGTCAGCCCGACCTGGGCGAGCAGGGCGTCGGCACGTGCGCGATAGTCACCGTTCTTCTTGGCTCGGTAATCGCCCTTGAAGGGAGACACGATCTTGAGCGGCAGCATGATGTTGTCACGCACGCTCAGCCACGGCAGCATCGTGGCGTTCTGAAACGCGATACCCACGCGTGCGGCGCGGGCCGAGATCTCGCGTCCGCCGACGAATACATACCCCTCGGAGGCCGGCAGTAGCCCGGCCGCAAGTTTGAGAATGGTCGACTTGCCACAGCCGGATGGGCCCACGAGTGCGACGAATTCGCCGTCGCGCAGCGAGAGCGATGTCGTGGTCAGCGCGCGCGTGGCATGCGCGCCGTGGCCATAGGTTACCGCCGTGTCTTCGAGCACGATCGCAGCGTTGTCGAAGCGGCCGGGTCTTGTCTGTTCAGCCGTGTTCATGACGCCGCCCCCGGTGCGCGCGCGAGTTCGGCGGCGAGCGTACGATCGGCGTTGCGGACATCGGCAGCGGGCATGTTTTGGATGCGCTTGACGTTGCGACCCTGGCCGCGGGCTTCGGCCACGAGCCGGCGATCGCGCATGACGAATCGCCCGCCTACCAGCGTATGCACCGGCACCCCGGTCACCCGCATGCCGTGGAAAGGTGAGATGCGTGCATTCACCGAGTGCAGCATGTTCTGGTCGATGGTTTCGGCACGCGCCATGTCCACGAGGGCGATATCGGCATCCGCGCCGACGCCGATCCGGCCCTTGGCCGGGTGCAAGCCCCAGGCTCGGGCCGGCGCGACCGACGAAATGCGCACGTAGTCGCACAGCGACAGCTGGCCGGCGTTGACCGAATCCAGCATCAGCGACATCTGGGTCTCGACGCCGGGGAAACCGCAGTCGGCATCCCAGATCACGTCGTTGTGTTTTTCTTCGGGCAAGTGCGGCGCATGGTCGGTGGCGATCATGTCCAGCGTGCCGTCGGCCAACCCGCGCCAGAGGGCGTCGCTGTCGTGAGCCTCGCGGACCGGCGGGTTCACGCGGATCACGCTGCCCAGGCGCGCATAGTCGCCGGTATTGAAGCGCAGATAATGCGGGCAGGTCTCGGCGGTGATATCCACGCCGCGCGCCTTGGCTTCGGCCAGCGGACGCAGCTCGGCTCCCGACGAGACATGTAATACATGAATCCGCGCGCCGGACCATTCAGAAAGAACAGCAGCGCGCGCAACCGCCTCGACCGCGACCACCGAAGGCCGCGCGGCGACGTGAGCCAGTGCATCATTGCGCTGCGCCGCTTTCAGGCGTTCATAGCGCCAGGCCATGATCGAGGCGGTTTCGGCATGCAGCGACGTACGCAGCCCAAGCCGCGCGATACGTTCGAACGCCTCCAGCATCGCGCCGGTCGAAGGCGAGGGCAGGTTCCCGAAGGTATTGCCCATGAAACATTTGTAGCCAATCACGCCGGCTTCGGCGAGCGCTTCGAGCTGGTCGACGTTGTTCTCGGCGAGCAGGCCGTACACGCCGAAATCCACGTAGGCATTGCTGTGGGCACGCTCGAGTTTGTCGGCGACGGCCTCGGGGTCGGCTGTCGGTGGGTGGGTATTGGGCATTTCGAACACGGTGGTCGTGCCGCCCATCGCGGCCGCGGCCGTGCCGCTTTCCCAGGTTTCCTTGTAGTCGTAGCCGGGGTCGCGAAAATGTACGTGTACGTCGATCGCGCCGGGCAGAAGATGCAGGCCACTCGCATCGAAGCGTTCGGTCGCGGCCGGCATGGTGTGGTCGGCGCCGACCGCCACGATCAGGCCGTTGTCGATCGCCACGCTTGCCGCGAACTGGTGCGTATCGGAAACGATCGTGCCGCCGTGAATGACGAGATCGACGGATTGTGGTTTGTTCATGCTGATACTCCTTAGAGCGCGGCCCAGCCGCCATCCACGGGCAGATCCACGCCGGTGATCTGGCGTGCGCGGGCACTGGCGAGAAACAGACAGGCATCGGCGACGTCCGCGCTCGTGGACACGCGTGCAAGCGCATAATCGGCGGCATGGCGGGCGGCCGCGTCTTCCAGGCTGATGCCTTCCCGCGCGGCGATATCGGCACAGACCTTGTCGCGAAAACGGGGGCCGTCGACCATGCCGGGGGCAACGGTGTTCACGTTGATGTTGTGGCCGCCCAGCTCCAGCGCGAAGCTTTTGGTGATACCGCGCAGCCCCCATTTGGAGGCGGAATAGGCCATGCGCCCGGCGCGCCCGCGCATCCCGAATGTGCCGCCGACGTTGACGATGCGACCGGCTTTCTGCGCGATCATGCCCGGCGCCACCGCATGGATGGTGTTGAAACAACCGGTCATGTTCAGATCCACGATCTGGCGAAATTCCTCAGCCGTGGTTTCGGTGCCGGTCTTGCCGATCGGGCCCGAGCCGCCGGCGATATTGACGAGCACATCGATTGCCTTGCCATAGTGGCCGATCCCGGCCTGAACAGCGGCCTCGGCCGCCTCGGGATCGGTGATATCGCAGCTGGCAACGAAGGATTCGCTACCGCACGTACGAAGTTCTTTGGCCAGACGTTCGACGGGCGTCGTATCGCGGGCGAGCAGTACCAGGCGCGCGCCCTGCGCGGCGAAGGCACGCGTGATGACCTCGCCCATGCCCTTGGCCGGCCCGGTCAGGGCGACGATCTTGTTCTCGAGTTCCAGGTTCATATTTTGATGTCTTGTTCGTTCGTGACAGCGGATAGCGGACACGCGCACCCCGCATGCAAGAATCGGGGCCCGGTCACTGGGCGTTTCTGGTTCGAAACGCGCGGCGATGCGCGATTGGTCTAGGGCGTTTCGTAATCGAGGGCGTGGATACGATCCGCCTCAGGCGGCAGAAAACGCGTATCGAAGATCTCGTCCGCGCTCGGCGTACGCTTGAGATCCTTGGCATCGACGACGATATCGATGGCTTTGGCGAACCGCTCGCGGTCGATATTGCCCAGGCCTAGCTCGCCGATATTGTCGAACGCGATCTCGTCGCGCAGGGTGGCCAGCAGGCGCTGGGTTTCCACGTCGCGGTTGAGCAGCGGCTCGCGCTGCATCACCGCATCGATACCGGTATCGATATCGGCCAGCGTATCGGCGATCGCGTGGTTGATCGCGGCGACCAGCCCGCGCACGGCTTTCGGATTGTTCTCGACGAGGTCGGAGGACACGAGAATGGCGTTGGAATACAGATCCATCCCGTAATCGCCGTAGCGGATGAAACGAAAATCCTCGTTGGCATCGATACCCGCGAGCATGGCCGAGAACCGGATCGTGTTCACATAACCGAACACGCCGTCGACACGCTCGCGAATGAGCATTTGTTCGCGCAGGCGTGGCTCAATATTGAGGATATCGACCTTGGAGGCATCGACATCGGCAATCTTGGCAAACGCTGGAAAAAGCTTCAGCGCGCCGTCGTTCGCGGGCCCGGCGATCGTCTTGCCTTCCAGATCGGCCGGTTTTTCGATATCGCTATCGGCGTTGACCGCGATCGTAAACGGCGGCTGGTTGTAGATCTGGTAGACCGCATACGGGTGATCGTCCGGGCTTTTGGCGACGAACTCGATCAGCGTGTTCACATCACCGAAGCCCACGTCGTACGCGCCGGTGGCAACCTGCGATACCGCCGCGCTCGATCCCGAGCCCTGGTCGATCGTCACGTCGAGCCCCTGATCGGCGAAATAGCCGCGCTGCTTGGCAAGAAAGAACCAGGCCTGCGGCCCTTCGTATTTCCAGTTCAGCACCATGCGGATCGGCGTGGCGGCCTGGACGCTGGTAGCGATCGTAAGCACCGCGAACGCTGCGGCGAGCAGGGGGACAAGGCGTTTCGAAACGGATATCGGAACCATGACGGCAATCCTCGGAATGACGAAATCAGTGGGCATCGACGAAAGCGTCGACGGTGGTGGTAAAACCGTAGATCTGGCGCACGATCGTGCAGGCGGCCTCGCGCACGATGGCGGAAGAGGGCGTGGCCGTGGCATCGTCGATAAGCACGGCGTCGTAGCCGGCAAACGTGGCGTCCTGCAGGCTCGCGAGCACACAGCGGTCGGTGTTCACGCCGGCAAAACACAGCGTCGTGACATCCAGACGGCGCAATACGGCATCCAGCTCGTTATGCCAAAACCCGCTGAAACGATTCTTGTGCACCACGATGTCGCGCGGCTGCGGCGCGAGTGCATCGATGGTGGCCGCGCCCCAGGTGCCGGTCACGAGCGCGGGCTCGCCGGCAGCGCGATACGCTTCGGCGTAGCCCGTGGCACGGCCAAACAGTCGCCCGAAGGCGAGCTGGCCGACGCTCATTTCCAGCGCATCGGCACGAATGCCCCAGTTGAGAAAGATCACGGGCATGCCATGGTCGTGCGCGGCATCGATCGTACGGCGCACGTGGGGCACGACAGCCTGAATCGCACCGATATCTACCCCGCGGGTCGCGAACCAGCCCTGGTCGTGACAGAAATCGTTCTGCATATCGACCACGACGAGCGCGGTACGGGCCGCATCGATCGTGATCGGTTCGGGGGCGGCTTCTGCAAGTGGCAGGGGCCGCGCCGGTCGCGACGGGCGTACCAGCGATACGCCGAGTTCGTCTCGCGGCCGAGCCGGAGTGGCCTGCGCATGCACCGGTTGGCGGGGAATATCGGCCAAGGTCTATACCGTCGATAAGCGATGGGCACAGCCTCGCAGGCGACACCGTCGCCGACTATTGCTTTCTTTCCGGTTCAGCGTTGCCTAAAAGTCAACGCTTGGCATGGTTCTTCCTTGCCAAGGGATTACCCCACCATGCTTTTACCAACCGACCGACGCCGATGAAGCATTTTCGATACTTTCGCTATATGGACGCCGTGGTTCGCGCGGGCTCGATTCGGCGTGCGGCCGAGCAGCTCTATATCACGCCGTCCGCGCTGGACAGGCGTATCCACGATCTCGAGAAAGAACTCGGCACGCCGCTGTTCGAACGCCATGCGCGCGGCATGCGCCTGCTCGCTGCTGGCGAAATATTTCTGGGCTATGTTCGCCGCCATCTGGCCGACCTCGATCGGATGCAGTCCGAAATCGAGAGTCTGAAAGGGCTCAAGCGGGGGCACGTCGAAATCGTGGCCAGCCAAGCGGTGGCCGTGAGTTTTCTTTCACAGCAAGTGCGTACGTTCCAACAGAACCATCCCGGCGTGACCTTCAACGTGCGTATCACCGATCGCGGCGAAGCCATGCGTGCGCTCACCGCGTTCGAAGCCGATCTTGCCCTGGTCATCTCGCCGCTGCGCACCGCGGAGTTACTCCCGCTCGTGGTCGTCGCCCAGCCGGTCATGGCGATGATGGATATCGACCACCCGCTCGCGGCAGCCCAATCGTTACGCTTTGGCGACTGCCTGAGTTATCCGCTCGTACTCCCGCGCGCGACGCTGGCAACCCGCGCACTCATCGATGCCGTACTCAATGCCCGCTCCGTGCCGGCCACCATCGCAGTGGAAACCGACTCGTTCGAAATGATGCGGGGGCTGATAGCCCATACCGCGAATATTGGTTTTCAGGTTGCTATCGGCACACCCGACGCCCAGACCGACCCGCGCGTCGTGGCACGGCGTATCGACGAACGCGATATATCGGCCGCCCCCATGGTCTGTGCCCAACTCAAGGGCCGCAGTCTGTCCGTTGCCGCAGCGCGCTTTGCCAACCAGGTGGTCGGCGCACTGGATGCCATGAAGCAGTGAACGACGCAAACCAGCAGGCCGGAAGAACAGGAGCTGGATCATCAGGTTTAGACGCGTCCACAGCCGGCCAGAAGCGGACAGCGTAACGATCGATTCGCCTGGCTTGCTCCCCTTTGGATGGGGCCACTCCTTGATGGCGGGCTCTAGTCGGGTCGACAGCAGACCCTTGGCGTAGCGCCTAGAAGCAACAACGCCGCTGTCAACAGATCTTGATTAGAGCCATTTCGAAACCGTGACCGGCTCGAATTCCCGCAATCCGGTGATCAACGAATCCGGGTCGCCGTCGACGACGATGGAGTCGCGATGTGCGGCAGGCAGGAATGATTCGGCAATCATGTGGTCGATCAGCGCCATGAGCGGGTTATAGAAGCCGGCGATGTTATAGAGACCGGCCGGTTTGTCGATCTCGCCAAGCTGATTGAGCGTCCAGACTTCCATGAATTCCTCGAGCGTGCCGATACCGCCCGGTAGGGCGATGAAGGCATCGGCGACCTGCGCCATGCGCGCCTTGCGTTGACGCATGGAATCCACGATTTCGCTTTCATGCAAGCGTGGATGGCTGTGGCCCTTGTCGTGCAGCCGCTGGGTGATCACGCCGTGCGCGTGCCCGCCGCCGTCGATTACCGCATCGGCGAGTACGCCCATCAACCCCTTGTGCGTACCGCCATAGACGATACCCAGACCGGCTTGCGCGATCGCGCTGCCGAGCGCAGCGGCGCCGTCGGCATAACGATCGCCACGGCCGGTATTGGAGCCGCAGAACACGGCAATCGTCTGGATTCGAGGCATGAAACGTCATCCACATGAGTTAAAGGCGCAAGTATGCGATGCGTACCGGCGGCTCGCCAATGCGCGCCTACAGTGCAGCTGCGCCGGCATGGTGCGCCCGTGTCGGTGCTGCGATAGGCGAGGCTTCGAAAGAATATTTGTCGCCGTTCATGCAGCAATGATCATGCAGATAATCTGGCAGTCGATTACAACCCAGGCTTCAGGCGCGATACGCCCAACATGACTGGCGATTTCGTGCACGTCGTGCCACGCAAACCGGCGGACGTGCCCTATGGCCGGCGATCTAGCAACTGCCGAGCGATCCGTGCGCATAATCGACCCTCGACAAATCAGAATCAGGGGCGAATTCTACGGATCGTGGCCCTGCGCCAGCGGCCTCCATATAAGAGGCTTCGGGTCGCGTGAGCGTGTGCCATGTAGTCGAAGACGCCGCGATTATCTACTGTCTTGCAGCGCGCCTTGCACGCAGACGTCGTCGAACACCTGCGTACAAGAGAAGCCGCACTTCAAGCCGCTACCGCGCTAACCGTCTCTAGCGAGACAGGATCGCCGCAACGACACCGCCCCCGGCCGGCCCCTGGTGCTCGGCGCCGCCGGAGACATAGATCATGGGATCACCAGCGATGGAAGCGATCACGCCGCCGACGACCGCCCGCGCATGCCGGGTATGGTTGATATCGGAGTCGTCGATCATCGTATGTCGGCGCCCACGGACCTGACCGCTCGGATCGGCTTCGGCCTTGGCGAAGACCTGGACGAGCCGATGATCGGCGTTTTCGCCGCCGATAGCCAGGCCGACGGCTCGCGCGTCGATGGCGTCGTTCATGACGCCGTGTGCGGCATAGAGATCGCCGGTAGCGGTCGCACTGTTACCGAACACGATCACTTCACAATAGTTCAGTTCGCTGCCGGCAGAAGCGGAGGCAACCCGGCTGAAGCGATCCATGGCTTTCAGTACGTGATCATCGGCAAGCGTGTCCGCTTCGATCTCGCCGAGTGCAAGCGCGGCACCGAGCGCGCTCGCGCCCCGGGAATAGCCCATGGACTTGTAGGTATCGGTGGTCACCGGCACGCCGCCGGCGGCTTCGGCTTTCGCGATCCGCGCGCTGGTCAGCAGCGGGCACTTGATCTGCACATAGTGAACATCGGAGGAGGCCTCGATACCGGCCTGGCGACGGGCATCGTTGACCGCCGCGGCCACGGCATCGACCTGGGCCATGCGCCCAAGCGCGGCCGGGGCGATCGTCGGGGTGCGGGCAATGCCTACCGCCAGCGCTTTTGCGCCGTCGGCGGCCGGCGGCGATGCGCTCGGCGTGCGCGTAATCACGGTGATATGCGGGGTCAGCACGCCTTCCGTGCCCCCGGACATCACCATGGCGATCTCATTGGCCGCCGCACCGATATGCCCGGCGAGCAGTTGGCGCAGGCTTTGCGTGGCATAGCCACGGGTGAAATCGTTTACACAGCCATTGCCTTCGGTCTTGCCGAAGATCGCAACGATCCGCTGCGGGTCGATTTCCGCCTTATCGATCATGCGTTCCAACCCGCGCGTATCAGCGGGGCCGGCGGTCGCGATACGGTGAACCGCGGTGGTATAGGACGCGGACATTCAAACTCCTTGGTAAGCATCTTGCGTGTAAACAAAGCGAGAACCTTGCCAAGATCGAGCGAGCGTCGCGTGCCTGACGATAAAACGGTATCCAGTTGCCGCCTTTGTATCGAATGATTTCGTCTTCACGAAGCGGCGCTTTCTGCCTTTTGTCGATCGCCAATCGATCGCTTCGACGATCGACGGGTTCGCGTTCGGCCGGCTTGAGTTTCTTACCGCCGGCATCTTGTCGCGCGGAAAACGAAACGGTTTATCCATGGAAAGAGAGATGACGCAGAACGACACGCTTTTTTTTATCTGCGGCTCGGCGCTGTCGGGGCAACCGGATCACCACACGCTTGGTCAGGCGCGCCTTGTGAAGGCCGCCAAGACCGCGCCACACTATCGGCTGCACGATGCGAACGAAGGATGGCATCCGGCGATTCGGCTCGCACAGGCAGATGAGCAGGGCATCGCCATTCTCGGCGAGATTTATGCCCTGAGCGATGCTCAGTTCGACACGCTGCTTGCCAGCGAGCCGCCCGATCTCGTGCAATCCACTGTCGAGATGGACAGCGGCGAGACGATCACGGCCATGCTATGCCCGCAGGCCACGATCGACGAACATGGGTGGCCCGATATCTCGCAGCACGGGGGCTGGGCAGCGTTCAAGGCCAACGCAGATTCCACAACGCCCTGAGAGGTCGTC
Source organism: Salinisphaera sp. C84B14 (assembly GCF_040361435.1). NCBI lineage: Bacteria > Pseudomonadati > Pseudomonadota > Gammaproteobacteria > Salinisphaerales > Salinisphaeraceae > Salinisphaera > Salinisphaera sp. C84B14. Next base: position 16,297 of record NZ_APNL01000022.1, read on the forward strand.
TGGCACTTGGTGTACGGGCCCCCGGCTACTGGCTGCGAACGGTGTGGATCGGTGAACAACGACCGGTTGCTTTCAACAACAGCCGTCTGTGACGACCGCGGCGTAGTACAACCATCGCCGGGTCGACGGCCCCGGTTCGCCACAACCGGCCATCTCGCGTAACAGCCAGCGGCCACGCCCTCTGCCAAGCGACGCCGCCGCGTCGACACGTCGCTCCATGTTACGCGGCGTGGGCGCCCTTGGCATTGGGTGCTTGTTGCGTCCGCCCCGGTATGTCTGTGCCCCGGTGTATGCGCGAATGCCCGCCGGGGCGTTACACCGAAAACGCAGCTCTCAGCAGTCGCGCCTGAACCCGGGACCGCAGGCGCTGCCGAGCGGATTGGGTATGTGCTTGTCGACGCACGTCGGAAAAACTGATTTGCGCGGCTCGTCGACGCCACTTCATAACTCGAAAAGCGGGGGAGACCGATAGGGCGTGACCTGCGTGCGACGCAAACGGCGTCATCACATGTTCGCCAGGCAGCGCGCCTATACGTCTGTCATGAGTAACTAACCCGCGTGCCGTGATAGATTCGCGTGATGCGTGCAATCGTTTTTCCTGCTCGTCTGCTCTTGCTGGTGGCGCTTGCTATCGCGTCTGCCGCCGGTGCGAGCGAGCGTGCACGATACGATCGAACGGCGCCGGCGGATAAGGCGTTTGTGGATGTCGTGCTCGATCTCGAGCAGTCGATCGGCCAGCACAATTTCGCCCTGGTCGGTCGCAACGATATCGGCGACGCCGTACGCCGCCGCGGGCATGCCCAATTCGGCGATGCCACGATCGTGCACTTCTGCAACCTCGAATATGCGCGTCGTGTGATCGAAATCGAACCGAGCCTGATCCTGTATATGCCCTGTCGTATCGCGATCTTCGAAAACAACGAGCGTATCCATGTCGCCACGCTGTTATTGCCAACGACAACCGATTTCGATCGTTTCAATACGTTGGCCACGCAGATCAACACTCAGCTTCGACAGATCATCGACGCTGCTGTCGCCCCCATGGTCGCCCCGGTCGATCCCGGCTGAACCCGGCCAAGATCAGCGCTGCTCGTTAAGCGCGGCCTGACGGGCGTGATAATTTGCCGGCAGGCTATGGTTGACCAGATAGAGCGCGGCGGCACGCCAGGTGCGGTCGGTATTGCCGCGCATGTCCACCGATCCCCCTGCCACGGCCTTGCCGCGCTCGACGTCGTAAAGCGTGGCATTGATATTGATGATCAGGTTGCTGACTTTCTGTACCCAGCCGGTGAGTACCAGCTCGGCGCCTGCGGCCCGGCCAAGATCGATTTCGCAGCCGTTGCATTCATACAGATAGCGATAGCTTTGCCGAGCCTGAGCGATATCCTCATTGATCGGTGCGGCATCGACGAGGCGGAACTCTTCGCGGCCTGAAAGAGCGCGTTGCACGATCGCCTGGGTGCGCTCAAGACGGGCGACGTCGGCCGCCAGCGGGCCGTGGTTCATTTCGCCCTGCAGGCTGGAATCGACCATGTCGAAGGGCAGCATCAACAGCGTGCGGGGCTCGCCTGCGGTGCGGGCGTCGGCCATGCCGACCCCGCATATCGTTGCCATCAACACGGCGAACAGTGCCTGCATGGCCTGCCTGCGCGCCGTGGTAACGGCCGGCTTGCACATCACGGCGTGTTCGGCGTGTGGCTATCAGGTGGCAGCAGCGTCATTCGGTCGAGTGTTTCGCCACGGCCGTCGCCGGCGGGCGTGCTCGCGCGCAGCTCGAGCACGCCGCCCGGCACCGCATCGGAGAGAACGAAGGTGTAATGCCGCTTGACCGCATCCGCCATCTTTTCGCGATGGCCGCGCTCGTCGGCGTAGGGTTCGAGTTCGATACGCTGCACGGCGACCTGTTCGCCGCGATAGTCGGCGATATCCTCGGTCACCGACGCTGAATCCTGCAGGGCGAACTTCACCCGCCGCTGAAAGTAGCGCCAGCTGCCGCCGGTCTGCTGGGCAAGCGTGGACACGTCGTTTTGCAGAAACATCATGATCACCGGGTTGCCGCGGGCGTTATCGACTTCCGGCATATAGCGATGACGCTCGTCGCTGAGGAAGTCGATTGCTACGTGCTTGCCGGCCTGGTCGCTGCTGTCGATGTTCAGCAATACCCTGTCGTCGTAATCTCGTTCGCTATCTTCGTGTTCACGGTGGGCAAAGGCGTAGGCGAGAGTCGCGGGCGTCTGTACGTCGTTCAGGTGATCGGTCATGAAAAGCAGCCGGTTCGCCTGCGAGAAGTCGCGCTGTTCGGATGCGTCGCTGCCGGTCTTCGCTGCCGCCGACGCGGCCGTGCAAGCGAGCACGAGCAGCAACACCCACGAATATCGCAGCGTTCGGCCAAGGCGTGTATGCGGTTCAATCATCGTCGTCTTCCGGCATCTGGCGATCGACGTCGCGCAGGGGCACGCGGGGGACGCCGTAGTCGTCGAGAATTGCATCGATCGCGTCGCGGTTGTCGTCGATGAGCCCTTGCACGGTATCGAGCCAATCGTCGTTGCCGTAGCGCACGCCCATGGAGACGGGGAAATCGAACATCGGCCCGTCGTCGCGGGTGAACGGCACGACCGCGATATCGACGGTATCGATCTTCTGGGCGTAATAACCGGCGATCGGTCCCCATACCACGGCGATATCGATATCGCCGTTGACGAGGTCCTTAGCCACCATATCCGCGGGGTCGACGTCGTAACCACCGGACTGGGCGCGGTAGCTCACGATCTGACCGATCATGCCGTGCTGAATAATCCAGTCCCCCGGCGGCGAGCCGGTGAATACACCAATCCGCAAGTCGTCTCTTTGTGTCTGGGGCAGGCCGAGCAGGTCGTCCGGGCGTTCGATCGTATCCAGACCGTGGCCCTTTAGATAGGCCAGGGTATAGGTGGAGCGGTAATAGGGCCGCGTGGTCTTGCCCACTTCAAATGCGCTGCCCACGCTGATGATCAGATCGCAGGCATAGCGATTCTCTTCGGCAATCCAGCGCTTGAGGGTATTGCGGCCGAAGCCCATCTGCTCCGGCATCCAGGTGTATTCCACCGGCACGCCGAGTTTGGCGCCGAACAAGGCGGCAATACGGTTCTCGAAGCCTTCGCCCGCTTCATTTGAAAAGGGCATGTTGCTCGGGTCGGCACAGACCCGTAGCGCTTCTGCGGCAAGGTTTTCGACGCTGCGCGTGCGCTGTGCCAGCGCCGGCATGGCCACGCCGAGCGCGAGCAGGGCGACGCCCACGTTGCGCCGTAGTCGGGGGGAGAATGGTATGCGGGTATTCATCAGGTCTTTCCATCGGCGGTCGTTTGGGTCGGGGCGGCGCCGGGCTCGGCCGGCCAGGTCTGGCGAAACTCGTTGCCCTTGTTGTCATGAACCTGCGCGCCGAGATCGCCGGCCGCGTCTCGGGCGACATCGAACTGCAGGCTCGGGTTGGCGCTTAGCGAAAAGGTCATCGTCGAATCCAGCACCAGGACGTCGCCCTTGCGCAGGGTGATGGCATCGACGAAATGGGGCGGCTCGACCAGCCGGGTGAGCTGGTCCATCTGCAGCCCCGTGATGTTCGGGTGCCGGATCATGAGCTGGCTTCGTGTTTCGTCGCTGCCGTCGACGCGTACACGGCGAAGCCGCATCTGGCCCATGTTATTGCGGGCCGCGTCCAGATCGCGGCCGATCGGGGCGGAGCAGCCACCGCTGGCTTTCACATAGCGTTTCACCATATATAGCTGGCCATCGCTGCTCTCGGCGAGCACCCGTATATAGGTATAGGAATTCACTCGTACGCGCAGGGCGAGGGTGGCCGAACGCGCTGCGGGGCCGAACTCGAAGGCGGCCGACATCGGCACCGGATTGTTGTCGATCACGAGCCAGAGCTTCTGGATCGGCGACGCTTCGGTACCGGCGCGGTGATCGGTAATCGTGATCGGTACCACCGCCGGGTCTTCGGCACGGTAGGGGGCATCGAGCGTAACCACGTCCTGGCCATCGGCAATCGCGCGATCGCCGAAATACTCGGCCCGCAGGCTCTTCCAGGCCGCTTCGTCCTGGTCGCGCCGTTGTACGTCCGCCACGGCCGTACTCATAAAGGCAAGCATACATAGGCCCGCGAGCCATAGCGTGGCAGTGCTCGCACGGGCGCGCGTGGGCGCGACGTCTGTATGCGCAGCGTTGTATCCGGGCTCGATCGTCATTGCCACTCCAGTTCGGTATAGGCGGCCGTGACATTACGCACGTGATAGTCGTCGAACAGCAGCCAGCGATCACGCTCGCCGCGCGCGACGTGCCTGGTGGTATAGGCGAGGCCGTAGCCGTCATCGATCGCGCTTTGGACCTGGTCGCGGATTGCCTCCAGGTAATGCGTCTGGGGTGCCAGCATCGCGTCCAGTCCTTGCCCGGCCGGGCCGTGACCCGGCACGACATGGGCCACTTCGCGGGCCAGGGCGTCGAGCGACGCCGTTACGTCCAGCCAGCCGGACAGGCTGGCATCGATCGCCGGCACGCGGTCGACGAACAGCAGATCGCCGGTGAACAGCGTATGGCTGGCCTCGTCGAATACGGTGAGATCGTTATCGGTATGCGCATCGGCCCAGGCGGTAAGCTGCAGGGAGCGACCGCCCAGATCGAGTCGCATGCGCGAGTCGACCACGTCGTCAGGCATGACGATCCAGCCGTCGCTGACAGCCACGCCCAGCGTACGCTCTGCGCGCTTGAGATAGGTCGTACGCCGTGCGGCCAGGGCATGGGCGAAACCCGCAGCCGCGATATAACGCGCGTCGGTATCCGCGAAGGCGGCGTTGCCGAAGACGTGATCCGGGTGCATATGCGTATTGATGACGTAGCAGACCGGCGTCGACGTACGCACCTCGATCGCACGCCTCAACGCTCGGCCAACGTATGGGCTGCCACCGGTATCGATCACGGCGACACAGTCCGCGCCGATCACGAAGCCTAGATTGGCGATATCACCGTGGTTGCGATCATCGGCCTCGGCCTGCAGGCCCGAGTGGACGAATACGCCGTCCGCGATCCGGTCCACCTCGAATGCAGGCCTCGTCTGTGCGGTCGCCGCAGCGGTACTGGCGAGCATGGCAAGACCTGCCAGGCGAATCCGCAGACACGATCGCACGACGGCCGATCAGCTCTTGTCGTCCATCGGCTTGGGCCTGCCGGCCGGCAGTTCGCCGTCGGAGCGGGCTTTGAGAAACGCCCAGATGTTCTGCACGTTGTTCATCACGTCTTCGTTGTTCGCCCAGGCCGGCATCACGCTGTACTGGCCGGTGGTCGAATCCAGTCGCGTCACGCCGCCCGCCACGGCGGCGGTGAATCGTCCCTGGTTCATGCCCTCGAGGCGTTTGACGAGACTGGGCGCGAATGTACTGCCTTCCGCGTTCTGGGCATGACACTGCGCGCAGTGGCTGCCGAACTTTTCGTAGCCGACCATGACGTTCTTGCTGACCTTGCAGTCGCTGCCCGCACAGTCGACCTGGTAAAGCTCGCCGTCGTCGGCGGCCTGCTCGCGCGAGTGAGTCGAATCGCCCGACTTGCTCGCGCTCGTATCTGCGGCCTGCGATTCGTCTTTCTTGCTACTGTCGCCCGAATAGCCGTATTCGGCTCCCATGCTGCTGTAATCGTTCACGATCGGACCATCGTCGGCACCCACCGCGGCTGTGGCCAGTCCGAGGCCAGCCAGGGCGACGAGCGATACGACGATCGTCTGGCGATTGGGGATCATAGAAAACTCCTCGATTGCACCTTGAGCCGCTTCGCGGCCAAGAAAAAGCCCGTATCCGTCGAGCGCCAAGCAGAACGGATACGGGCAGGTAAGGCATACCAATACGCGTTACTTGGACGCGACTTTTTCGCTGGTACGCGCTTTTTCGGCGACGGCGTCGGGCAGGGTGAATACGGTCAGAACACCGCCCAGCTGGGTGAAGTTCTTCAGATCCTTGTAGCCACCCACGGCCCCCAGGCCGGCGTTCGGGTCGGTCAGGCCGGCGGCCATGCCGATACCGGCCCAGCCGCCAATACCGGAGAGCACGCCGATATACTGTTTGCCGTCGTATTTCCAGGTATTGACGTTGCCGATGATCCCCGACGGGGTCTTGAAGCTGTAAAGCTCCTCGCCGGTCTTGGCATCGATGGCCTTGAGATAGCCTTCCAGCGTGCCGTAGAACACCACATCGCCGGCGGTGGCCAGGGCGCCGCTCCATACCGAGAAGCGCTCGGGTACCGACCACTTGATTTCGCCGGTTGTGGCATCAAAGGCGATGAATGTGCCCATTCGCTTGCCTTCGAACTCCTTGACCGGATTGACGATATCGTTGGGGCCCGGGTACATGGCCACGGTGGAGCCCACGTACGGCTGGCCGGCGGTGTAATCTACCTTCGACGGCTCGTAGTCCATGCACACGTGGTTGGTGGGCACATAGAACAGGCCGGTCTTCGGCGAATAGGAGGCCGGCTGCTGATCCTTCGAGCCCAGCGCGGCCGGGCAGATATTGGTGACGTTCTGGTTGACCTTGCCATCGGTGGAATATTCCGACACTAGCTTCGGACGGCCCGTCTCCATATCGATTTCGCTGGCCCAGTTCACGGCCGGGTCGTATTTCTTGGCGACCAGCAGCTCGCCGTTGGTACGGTCCTGTGTATAGGCAAAGCCGTTGCGATCGAAGTGGACGACGAGCTTGCGCTGCTTGCCATCGATTTCCTGGTCCACGAGGATCTTTTCATTGACGCCGTCGTAATCCCATTCGTCGTGCGGCGTCATCTGATAGAGCCATTTCGCCTCGCCCGTATCCGGGTCGCGGGCGAACAGGGTCATGGAATACTTGTTGTCGCCGGGCCGCTGGGTCGGATTCCAGGTACCCGGGTTGCCGGTGCCGTAGTAGAGCAGGTCGAGGTCGGGGTCATAGGTGAACCAGCCCCAGGTAGTGCCCCCGCCGATCTTCCACTGGTCGCCTTCCCAGGTCTTCAGGCTGGAATCCTTGCCGACCGGCTTCTGGGTGATCGCGTCGATGGTCTTGTCCGGGTCGATGAGCATGGTGTCATCCGGACCGGTGCTGTAGGCACGCCAGGCCAACTTGCCGTCGTCGATGTTGTAGGCGGTCAGATAACCGCGTACGCCGAATTCGCCGCCGGAAATGCCGGTGATGACCTTGTCCTTGACCACAAGCGGGGCGTTGGTAGCGGTCTGGCCCTTGCTCGGATCGCCGTTCACGCTCTTCCAGATCACCTTGCCGCTGTCGGCATCAAGCGCGACCAGCGTGGTATCGGCCTGCTGGAGAAATATCTTGCCGTCGCCATAGGCCAGCCCGCGGTTGACGGTATCGCAACACATTACCGGGATAACGCGCGGGTCCTGGACCGGTTCGTACTTCCACTTGATGGCGTGGGTTTCCAGATCGAGCGCGAATACCTTGTTGGGGAAGGGCGTCGATATATACATCGTGTCGCCTTTGACCAGCGGCCCGCCTTCGTGCCCGCGCAGCACACCGGTCGAGAATGTCCAGGCCGGTGCAAGCTGACCGGCGTTTTCGCTGTTGATCTGATCGAGTTCGCTGTAGCGCTGGCCGTTGTACTGGCCGCTCCACATGATCCAGTTATCGGGGTTCTTCTGCATTTCGACCAGGTCGGTCGATTGCCCTTGACTGCTCTGAGTGGCCGAGCCGTTGTTGTCTTTCTCAGCCTTCTCGCCTTGGGCAAAGACGAGACCGGACCCCAGCAGCGAGGACACGGCTAGCGCAGCCGTTGCCAGGCGTAGCGTCCCTATGGCGGGTTGTAGTTTCACGACGTTTCTCCTCCGTCACGTAATTTTTATATGGCATCGGCCATTGTTTTTTGTACGGATCAGGCCGTGCCGAGCGGGGCCTGTACGAACGGTGCGTCCGGTCAATCCCCTCACGTTTTCGATAGCACGGCGCAACGGTGGCGTCAACGGATTCGAAGAACTCGAAACGCGTGTTGCAAGTCATTTTTTCCCGATCTTGATGGGCGGGATCTTTTCCCGTCCGGGCCGAACGCCCGCGCTGCAACAGCTGTGGAAAAAGTCCGCGATCCGGACAGATGCATGTCACGCACATGCGTTCGTTTCCCACATACGCCTAATTCACCATAGGACTGCCTTCAAAGCGCAGACCCGGATCGGCTCCCAGCGCGCTGCGGCGCAGCATAAACCGTCGTTTTACAGTGGTTTGAGTAAGACCAAGGTCTATGAAAAAAGGCTGTCGAAGCGCCCGAAAAGCCTCAGTCGCGCGTGCCGGTGCTCGGCTCGATCAGGCATTGCTGCGCGGCCTGCGCCTTGATGGCAGCCAGTCGATTTCGACTCTCACGGGCGATCGAGCCCTCACGCAGAACCTCGGGGCGCTCGCCGGCGGCATTCTGGCCACGCTGGTAGGTATCAAGGGTGACGTACTCGTCATAGGGCAGCCGATCGGCGATGTAGTCGATGCTGCATGAGCATTTGTAGAGCGTGTCGTAGTTCTCGCCACCGAGGCGATTCATGCACTCGTAGGCATATTCGACCCGGGCCTGTGTCGGGTAGTCATGGGCGGGGGTTCTATCGGCGAGCGCCGGCAGCGGCAGGCACAGCCCGCCCGCGGCCAGCAGCGGCAGCATGTATCGCATCGGTCTCCTCCATAATTATTTTTGTATAGGTGCCGGCTTACATTGCACCGATCCGGGCCAGGGGCGCAAACGCGACTTGGCCGCCCCGTATGGCAAAGCAGGCGCGTTCGAACCGCAGACCGCGACTGTAGATACACCATGGCCGTCGCTCGCCTGAGGCCGCCCGCTGGCCCGGCGCTTAGACGGCGTCGCTCAACCGATAGCCCACGCCGCGTACGGTACGAATGAGCGATTCCCCGCCCACTTCGGCGAGCAGCTGGCGAAGCCTGTGCACGTGGCCGCGCAGGGCGGCTTCCGACGCCGGCCGGCACTCCGGCCAGACCGCGTTCTCGATGGTTTCGCGCAGGACGATGTCGGGATGCGCCTGAACCAGCAGTTCCAGGATGCGGTAGCTCGTCGGGGCCAGTGGCACCGTTTCGCCGGCACAGTGGGCAACGCCCAGATCGGGGTCGAGCTGGAGGGCCGCGCTACCGACCGATTTGAGCCGCCGTCGCTTGTAATGCACCGCCGACTCGAGACGCGCATAAAGGTCTGGCAATTCGTTGGACGCCAATACGCAGTTCTCGATATTGGCGATCGGCTCGCGGGGCGCCCGGTCGCTGCCGGTGAGTACAAGGATTGGCGGGCCGGAACCGAGGCCGGCACGCAGGCGGCTGCATAGCCCGTCCCCATCGACCCTTGGCGGGTCGGGATCGAGAATGACCGCATCGTAGCGATGTGCATCGCACAGGCGAATTGCCAAGGCGCCATCGGAGGCGAAATCCGGATCGTCACCCCGACTGCTCAGATAATCGCCGATATCGATCGCCCGGCGATCGTCGGACTCGATGATCAATACGTCCATCGTCACGTTTTGCCTTAATTGATATCCAGCAGCGATACGATCTAAGACATCGTTCCGGCACAAAGGTTTAACGCTAGAGGCGAATAAAATTGATGAATCGACAAAGGGCGTGCCACAAACACGAAGGGCGGCCGCAGCCGCCCTCGTGCATACCGCGACGTGCTATGCGCTCATCAGCTGTTCAAGACGAATCGGCAACTCGCGAATTCGCTTGCCGGTGGCATGGTGCACGGCGTTGGCAACCGCTGCCGCCATTCCTGTCACACCGATCTCGCCAATGCCTCGGGCTCCGAACTCATTGAAGGCATAGTCCGGATGGTCGAGCAGAATGACATCCACCGAATCGGGCTGATCGGCATGTACCGGAACAAGGTATTCGGCATAGTTGTTGTTCACCGGTAGCCCCGAGCGTTCGTCGTACTCGGTGGCCTCGAACAAGGCCATACCGATACCCATGGCAATGGCCCCTTCGACCTGATTGGCAGAGGTCTTTTCGTTAATGATCTGACCCACGTCGATGGCGCTGACCACGCGCGATACCCGCAGGCGGGAGATGCCCGGATCCCAGCGAACCTCGACGAAATGGGCACCGAAGGAGCGGAAGGAATACTCGCCCTGGGGTGCGCCCGGGGTGTGCGCCTCGCCGTCGGCGTTGGCCAGCTTGAGCTTGCCGAGTACGTCGGTATAGGCGACCGATTTGCCATCACCGTCGCTGAGCTTACCCTCATCGAAGCTCAGATCGTCGGCCTTGGCGCCTGCGAAGGCGCCGCCGTCGCCGATGGCATAGCTCTTCAATGCCTCGATGGCCGATCGCGTGGCTTCGGCAATGGCGGGCAGGGTGGTGGCCGTGGCCCAGGAACCGCCCGACACCGGGCCGCTCGGGTAGCTCGAGTCACCCAGTTCGACCTCGATCTTGTCGATCGGAATACCGGTGATCGAGGATACCGCCTGGGCCACGATCGTGTAGGTGCCGGTGCCGATATCCTGGGTGGCACAGGAGGCATACGCCGTGCCGTCGGCACGCAGCGAAACCCGCGCATCGCAGTTCATCTTCAGCGCTTCCCAGTTGCAGGCGGCCATGCCCCAGCCGATGATTTCGTCGCCGTCGCGCATCGAGCCGACCGCGTGATCTCGCTTCGCCCAACCAAATTTCTCTGCGCCCTTATCGAAGGCCTCCATCAGGTGGATGCTGGAGAAGGGCAGATCCATGCTCTGGTCGCGCTCGGTGTAGTTCGCCTTGCGAAACTCGAGCGGGTCCATGTTCAGCTTTTCGGCCATTTCATCCATGGCCGATTCCAGCGCGAACAGTCCGGGCGCTGCCCCCGGGGCGCGCATGGACGTCGGCGTACCGTGATTGGCGCCGATGGTCGCATGGCTTACGCGCAGATTTTCGCAGTCGTAGAGACTCTTCGTGCAGCTGCCCGTGCTTTCCACATAGGTATCGACCATCGACGTGGTGTTGATCGAGTCATGGGTGAGGGCGGTGAGCTTGCCGTTGTCGTCAGCGCCGATACGAATCTGCTGCTGTGTGGGCGGGCGATGCCCGGTGGTAGTGAACATCTGCTGGCGGGGCACGACCAGCTGCACCGGCCGACCGACCTCGCGGGAGACGGCCGCCGCGGCGATCGCATGCGGCCAGATCCAGAGCTTGCTGCCAAATCCGGACCCGATGAACGGTGAGCGCACCTCGACACGCTCCGGCGCCAGGCCGAACACCTTGGCCATGACGTTGCGCGCGAAGATCACCCCCTGCGACGCTTCGTAGAGCACCAGGTCGCCGTTTTCCCAGCTCGCCGTGCTGGCATGCATCTCCATGGGGTTATGCGTTTCCATGGGCGTGACATAGGTGACGTCGATACGGTTGGTCGACGACTCGTAGGCGCTATCCGGATTGCCACGGCTATGGCCGCTGGACTTGGCCGTTTTGGGCTCGCCGCCGCGCTCGAGCGCCTGACTGAGCGTGGCGATCGGCTCGGCGTCGGCGCTGTAATCGACCTTTACCGCATACGCGGCCGCCCGGGCGTTGGCGAACGTATCGGCGACCACCAGCGCCACGAACTGGCCCGGGTAGTAGACCTTGCCGTCCTCGAACGGCAGACGGGTTTCGTCCACCTTGTTTTCCTGGGCAAAGCTGCTCGGGGTGCGATACAGATCTGGGAAATGGTCGTGATGGAAGATATCGATCACGCCCGGCATCTGTTTCGCTTTCGACAGATCGATATGGTCGATCGTGCCGCTGGCTACGGTGCTGAACACGCCATAGGCATAGGCCATGTTCGGCAGATGATGATCGGCGGCGTACATCGCTTCGCCGCGCAGCTTCTGCGGGCCATCGATACGCGGCTTGGACGCACCGATGATCTTGGCTTGAATCTTGTCGGTCATGATGGGTTGTCCTCTACGCTCGGGCTGCGGTGGCGTGGGTCAGGCTACGTACGATCGCCTGCTGGCCGAGCGGAATCTTGAACGCGTTGTGTTCGTAGGGCGTGGCGCCCTTGAAAGCGATCTCGGCGGCCTTCTTGAAGCTTTGCTCGGTGGCGGGCTCGCCGATCAGGGCCTGCTCGGCCTCGCGGGCACGCCAGGGTTTGGTGCCGACCCCGCCCAGCGCGATTCGGGCATCGCGGATGGTGTTGCCTTCGGTGGCCACGATCACGCCGCTGGACGCCAGCGCAAACTGGTAGGACGCCCGATCGCGCAGCTTGAGATAGGTGGAACGACTACCCTCGATAGGCGCATCGAGCACAACGTGGGTGATCAATTCGTCGACGTGCAGCGCATGCTCTTTCTCCGGCGAATCGCCGGGCAGCAGATGAAAGTCGAGGAAATCGATTTCGCGTTCGCCGTTTGGCCCCGTCACGAGCACTTTTGCGCCGATGGCCGCCATGGCCACGCACATATCGGACGGATGCGTCGCAATACACTGTTCGCTGGTTCCCAGCACGGCATGCACGCTGCGGTTATGGCCGCCGATCGCGGCACAGCCGGACCCTGGCTCGCGCTTGTTGCAGGCCGATACGCCGTCACGGAAATACGGGCAGCGCACGCGCTGCATCACGTTGCCGCCGGTCGTTGCCTTGTTGCGCAGCGAGGTCGAAGCCCCGGACAACAGCGCTTCGGAAAGCACCGCATATTTTTCGACGACGGTTGGGTGATAGGCGAGATCGGTATTGCTGACCATCGCACCGATCTTGAGCCGGCCGTCGTCGAGTGCTTCGACGTCGTAAAGCGGCAGGCCGTTCACGTCTACCACGCGCTCGGGCTGCATGATGTCGATCTTGACCAGGTCGAGCAGGGTGGTGCCGCCGGCCACGAAGGACGAGGCCTGGCCGGCATGGGCGGTCACGGCCGCATTCACGCTATCGGCTTTCTGATATTCGAAATTTCGCATGGCCGCCTCCTAGACCTTGCCGCGGGTGGATTGAACCGCCGCGAGGATGTTCTTGTAGGCGCCGCAGCGACAGATGTTGCCGCTCATGGCTTCGCGCACGGCGTCGTCGCTGTCGCCGATATGCGAACTGTTCAGCACGTAGGTCGCGGTCATCATCTGGCCGGCGGTGCAGTAGCCGCACTGATAGGCGTCTTCATCGAGAAAAGCCTGCTGGATCGGATGCAGTTCGCCGTTTTCGGACAGGCCTTCGACGGTGGTGATCTCGTCGCCGTCGTGCATGACCGCGAGGCTCAGACAGGAGTTGATGACCGTGCCGTTGACGTGCACGTTGCAGGCGCCGCACTGTCCGTGGTCACAGCCTTTCTTGGTGCCGGTCAACTGCAGCTCGTCGCGAATCGCGTCCAGCAGGATCACGTTCGGGGCGACATCGATCTGCTTCATCTGCCCGTTGATCTTGAACTTGACCCGGGTCTTGCCGGCCGCCGGCGCCTCACCGGTCGCGGCCGGGGCTTGGCCATCATCGGCGAAGGCCTGGCCGATACCGGCGCCCGAGGTTGCGGCAGCGATGCCGGACATGCCGACGGTCTTCATGAAACGACGCCGGGAGGCCGAATGCTTGGGTTGACCCGGGCGTGTTGCCTCGCCAGCGTCACTGGCGGTGCCGCGGGGTTCGCGGTTGCTCATGGATTTCTCCAGTTTTGGGGCAACGCTCGGCGCGTCGCTCGGTGGAATATTCTTTTCTTGTTTATTTGTTTAATTACGCTGTTTGGATGCATCGGTAATACTGATACTTCTACACCATAAACGATGAACGGATCGAGACAGTTTGGTTTTCGCTATCAGTCCGATTGAAGGTCTTTTGCGCATGGCGTAACGCAGTGGGCGTATCGACATCCTGTACGCAGCCGGGGGGGGCTTCGATCAAGCGACAGCGCTCTGTGGGTACCTGTTCAAGCACCGTCTTGGCGCCCTGATCACCCTCGAGAGTGGCCAGCTCTGCAAACAAACGGCGTGCCACGATCACCGGATGCCCCGGGCGGCCACGACACACCGGCCGAACATAATCCAGGCCGGGCCGCCACAGCCGACAGAGTCTTGCCACGGTACGGCGCTCGAGATTCGGCATGTCGGCCAGCAAGATCAGCGCCGCCTGGCACCGGCTGGGCAGCGCTTGCAGACCGTAATGCAGGCTCTGTGCCATACCGTTGCGATAGTCGGCGTTGTTAACGAAACGATACCGTCGGCGCCCGTCGGGGCGTCGCCGAATCGTGTCGCGCACGCGCCGTGACGCCCGGCCGGTGACGATCACGACGGGCCGAAGTGGCTGATCGTCCAATGCCGCCAGGCTTCGCGTGATAACGCGCTGTCCGCTGCATCCGGCGAGGAGCTTGGAATTATAGCCGTAGCGCGTGGATGCGCCAGCGGCCAGTACGATGGCCCCAATCAAGCCGTGGCCGCGTTCACGCGCGGTCGCAGTGCGACCAGTTCGGCCAATACCGACAGGGCGATTTCGCGCGGCTCGCGTGCATTGATCGACAGTCCGGCCGGCGTATGCAGCCGGTCCAGATCCGAATCGGAAAAGCCGGCCGCGCGCAGGCGTGCGCTGCGATCCGATGCCTTGCTTCGACTGCCGAGGGCGCCGACCGCGAACGCTGGCGAAGCCAGCCCTTTCGCCAGGGCAGCATGGTCGTCGTCGATATCGTGCGTGAGGGTATACAGCGCCGTGAAAGGATCCAGTTCAAGCGCCGCCAGCGCGCGCGCCAGCGGGCGGGTGTCGTAATGCGCCAATGCCGTGCCCGGCGGCGGCGAAGGCGGCCCGTACGGCCGAAGCAGGACCACCTCATAACCGAAACTCGGTGCCAGCTGAGCCAGTGCGAGGGTTACGGGGTCGCCACCAGCGATGACGAGCCGCGCCGGCGGCAGATAACGCTGGCGAAATACGCGATCACTGCCTGCGGGCTGCGCCGACCCGTAGCGGTGCGTGCCGGTATCGAGGTCGATCGCCACATCCAGTGGCTGTCGCTGGTCGCGCGCTTGCTCCCAATGCTGGATAAACGCGCCCGGCTCCTCAAGCGCGCGTACGAATATGCCAATACGACCGCCGCAGGTCAGCTGTACATCCAGCACCGGGCTACCGGCACCATAGTCAAGCATGACCGGTTCGCCCGTTTTGAGCACATCGAGCGCCTGAGCCGCGACGGCGCCTTCCACGCAGCCGCCGGATACATAGCCGGCCACTTCGCCGCGATCATTGATTGCCATCTCGCTACCGAGCGGACGGGGCGATGAGCCGGTAACGGCCACCAGCGTCGCGAGCACGACACGATGCCCGTCGGCATGCCAGCCCGCGACCACCGGGTAGAGATCGTCGATCAGGCCGTAGACGGGCCAGGCCGGCCATTGCGCCCGTGGCGTCGCAGCTGGCCGTGTATCACGCCGACGATCAGTAAAGGAGATAAGAGTGTCTGTCATGTGCTCCGACATTAGCCGCTTGCGCCAACGCGTGTCACCAGGGCGACGAGCGGGCCGTGTCATGGGGTATCGCTTGAACCACGCCCGGACCGCGATTAACCAATATGTTCGCACACAATACAATGCCGCGCCCGCAGCGCGTGTCGGCGGCTGGCAGCGCCCGGGCACTGTCAGCCGCGCCGCTACTGTGGCCGGGGCTATGCTAGCATTCCGCCCATGAGCGCTCGCCATCCGACCCTGCAACGGCTCGTCGCCGTATTGTTGATCGCCTTCGTGGCGGTCAGCGCACAAGCTTGGGCGGGGCATATCGATTGGCCGGCGGAGCAGGGCAGCGCCCACGCCCATATCGAGACCACAGCGCTCGACGCGCAACCGGCGACGACACCGGGCAGCACGGATCACGCCAGCCACAGCGATCATTGCTGTCACGCCAGTGCTCACCTGGTGGGTTTGCGATCGTATCTGGCGGCCGTGCAGTTCGCGGGGGGCGGCGCTGTCGCATACCGGCCGCGGCAAGCCGTATGTCAGCCTGACGCATGCCCCACTGATCGATCCACCCATCGCCTGAATCGTTGGCCTCGCGCGCTGCCTGTCAGCGCGTATCGATTCCTTGCGATGAGGTTCGCTCATGTCTTTCTGTCGTTCTACGGCAGGCGCCACCGTGTTCGGTGCATGCCTGCTGCTGTTGGCCGTGCGCGCGGGCGCGGTCGTTCAAATCCCCCAGCCGTTAACGCTGGACGCCGCGCTTGCCTGGGCTGATGAGTACAACCCCGCGGTTCGTGCGGCGGCCATTCGTATCCGCCGACTGGGCGGCGAAGCGGTGCACGCCGATGTGGCCGTGCCGTCCAATCCGCGCGTCGAACTCGAAGCCGGTCGACGCGACCAGCCGGGCGGCGCGGATACCGATATCGGTATCCGCATCAGCCAGACGTTCTGGATTGCGGGCCAGGCGGGGCTGCGATCCGCGGCCGCCGACCAGTCCCTGGCCGCCGCTCAGGCCGACCATGCCTACCTGACTGCGACCGTTGCGGCGCGCACGCGCGCGGCATTCCTTTCGGTGCTGGTGGCCGAGCAGGCGGTGACTACCGCCGAGCGCGTGGTCGATACCAATCGCCAGCTTGACGACTATGCACGTCGTCGGCTCGACGCGGGCGCCGGTACGCGGATCGAAACCAATGCGGCGCGACTCGGCCTGCAGCGTGCGCGGGCGTTCGCAGCGGCCGCGCACGATGCGGCCACACAGGCACGATTGCGCCTCAAGAATCTGCTGGCGATCGATCCGGCACGGCATCTGGCGATCAAAGGCCAGCTCGCGTTTCGCCGGCTTGAATTACCGGACGAGGAACGGTTGCTCGAGCGGGCGGTACAACAGCGCGGCGATCTGCAGGCAGCGGCCGCCCGGATCGTAGCCGCACGGAAGCAACTCGCGCTGGCCGAACGCCAGATCGTACCCAATCTCACGGTATTCGGTTTCTATCGCGAAGAAGCCGGTGGGCGCAGCGCCGGCGGCGCCGATATCACTGGCGGCGGCATTGGTTTCGAGTTGCCCCTGATGCACCGCTATGAAGGCGAACGCCAGATCGCCGACGCGGATCTGGCCGAGGCTCAACTCGATGCCGCCAACCTGCAACGCGAGGTTCGTCTCCAGGTGCTGTCGGGCCTGAGCGCCTATCGGGCCGCACGCGAGCGCGCCGATGTGCTCAGCGATGCGGTGCTTGATGCGGCGCAGAGCACGCTCGAACTCACCCGGCGTTCGTTTGCGGCCGGCAAGGTCGGGGCCCCGGCGATCACCTCGGCGCAGAACAATCTCATCGATATACGTCGTGATTATCTCGACGCGCTCGCTTCGCTGGTGAGGGCCGGTACCGATCTCGAACGGGCCACCGGTGGCTTGATCGTCATGGCAAACGGGCAGGGCGAATAATGAACAACCGACTATTCAGACAGATAGCGATCGCGGGTTCGGTGGTGCTGCTCTTGAGTCAGGCCGCCTGCAACGGCGCACCGGCTGATAACGATGGCCGCACACAAGGCGGCGCACAGGTGCACGCCTCCGGTCCCCACGCAGAGCACGACCCGCATGAGGGCGGCGACCACGACCGACCGGATGATACGCAGCACGACCCCAATCGGGTCGAGTTGAACGCCGAACAGCGTGAGGCGCTGGACATCCGGGTCGCGCCTGCCGGGGGCACTGATCCGGGCGCAGCCATACAAGCACCGGCCACGGTGGAATTCGACGCCGACCGGGTGGCACGCGTCGGCCCGCGATTACAAGCGAAGGTGGTCTCGGTGGCCGTCGATCTGGGCGCACGGGTGGAAGCCGGCGATACCCTGGCCGTGCTCGATAGCGTCGCGCTCGGCAAGGAGAAAGCCGCCTATCTCACCGCAACGGCCCGCTATCGCACACGCCAGGCCGCGTATGCACGCGATCGCAACCTGGCGGCCGATCAGATTGTAAGTGAGTCCGATCTGGCCGAAACCCGTGCCGCCTACGAACAGGCCCGGGCCGAGCGACGCGCAGAACGTGCAGAGCTTCGCCTGTATGGGCTGGACAAGGCGGCGATTGATGCCATCGACGACAGCGCCGACGTCCCGCTGTCACGTATGACACTGATTGCGCCGCGCGCCGGTGTCGTCGCACGACGCGATCTGGTGGCGGGGCAAACACTGAATGCAAACGAAACGCCCATTCATATCGTCGACAACACCCGCATGTGGCTGATGATCGATGCCGCCGAACAGGCGTTGTCGTACCTGGAAGAGGGTCAGAGCGTGCGCTTCGATGTGCGTCCGTTTCCGGATGCACGTTTTACCGGGCGGGTCGATTGGATATCGCCTCGGTTGGATGCCCAGACCCGGACCGTGCAGGTACGCGCGATCGTGGACAATCCCGACGGGCTGCTGCGCGCCGGCATGTTTGCGACCGCGACCATCGCCGCTGGGCAGGGCGACGCCCCGGATTCGATCGCGTCGGGCAGCCGCCATACACAAGTGCCGATCGATGCGGTTCAGCAGATCGGGGCTCGCCAGGGCGTGTTCGTTCCCGGCGAGGGCGAGGGCGTATTCGTCTTTACGCCGGTCACCACGGGCCGTGAGGGCAGCGGTCAGGTGGAAATCAGCAGCGGCGTGTCGGTCGGCCAGCCGTTGGTCGTGGCGGGGGCCTTCGATTTGAAGGCCGCGCTGACCGCCGCCGGGCGCAGCGCGACGCATTCACACTAGGGCGAACCGATCATGATCAACGCCATCATTCGCCTGGCCATGGCGAACCGTCTTTTGGTACTGGTTGCCGCCGCAGCGCTTGCCCTGGGCGGCTACTTTTCCCTGCGCTCACTGCCGGTGGATGCCTTTCCCGACGCCACGCCCACACTGGTCCAGGTCTATACCGCGAGCTCGGGGTTGTCACCGGTCGATATCGAAACGCTGATCTCGTATCCGATCGAAATCAGCATGTATGGGCTGCCCGGGCTGGATCGGGTGCAGTCGACATCGATATTCGGGCTGTCACGCGTGGACGTCTATTTCGACGACGCCACCGATATCTATTTTGCCCGCCGCCTGGTCAACGAACGCCTCGCCGACGCACGCCGCGAAATGCCGACCGGGCTCGGCGAGCCGCAGCTCGGACCGATCACCACCGGCCTGGGCCGTATCCTGATGTACTCGGTCGAAAACGAACCGGGCGCCCATCATTCGCTCATGGACCGACGGACCGCGCAGGACTGGCTGATCAAGCCGCAACTGCGCACTGTAGAGGGCGTCACCGGCGTGCTGTCGATCGGCGGCTACGAAAAGCAGTATCAGGTCATACTGGATATGGACGCGTTGACGGCGCGTGGGCTTGCGCCCGCCGATGTTCGGGCTGCGCTGGCGCGTAACAACCGCAACGTCGGCGCGTCATTCATCGAACGCGGCGGCGAGGAATACATTGTTCGTGGCTACGGCTGGGTATCGGCCGGTGACGCGGGGCTGGCGGATTTACGCAATACTCGAATCGCCACGCGAAACGGCGCGCCCGTTTACGTACAGGATATCGGCGAGGTGGGCTATGGCCGGGCTATCCGGCGCGGGGCCGAAATCGCCAACGGCGAGGAGTCGGTGGGCGGCTACGTGCTCAAGCTCATCGGTGCGGATACCCAGCGCGTGCTCCACCGAGTGAACGCCAAGCTCGACGAAATCAACGATTCGCTGCCCGAAGGCATGACCACGCGGGTGTACTACTCCCAGGCCGAACTCGTGGACAAGGCAACCGGCACGGTCGTCCAGGCCTTATTGCTTGGCGCGATTCTGGTGCTGGGGTTGCTCTATGTGTTTCTGGGCAATCTGCGCTCGACGCTGATCGTGGTTTCGAGCGTGCCGTTATCCCTGTTGGTGGCCTTTATCGCCATGCGCCTGTCGGGCCTGTCCGCCAATCTGATGAGCCTGGGCGGTCTGGCGATCGGGATCGGCATGATGGTCGATGGCTCCGTGGTGATGATCGAAAACATCGTGCGCCGCCTCGGCGAACACGCAAAGACCGCCGCAAGCGACAAAGGCGAGGGCGATGCCGACCTGGCGCGTATCGTGGGCCTTGCCGCGCGCGAGGTCGGCCGGCCCATTGTGTTCGCAGTGGCCATTGTCATTCTGGTGTTCTTGCCGTTGTTCACCCTGCAGGGCGTGGAAGGCAAGTTGTTTTCACCGATGGCCTATACCATCAGCTTTGCCCTAGCGGCTGCCTTGTTGTTATCGCTCACCCTGGTTCCGGTATTGGCGGTACTGGTGCTTCCACGCGCCGACGCGTTGCGCGAACCCCGGCTGATTGCGTGGCTCAAGGCCGGCTACAGACCGCTGCGCGACGCCGCTCTCACGTCGCCGCGCACCGTGTTCGCCATCACCGTCTTGTTGTTCATTGCTAGCCTGAGCGTATTCCCGCGGCTGGGTACGGAGTTTCTCCCCACGCTGCGCGAGGGCACGTTCATGGTTCGATCCACGCTGCCACCCGGGGCGAGCCTCGATTCGGCCGTCGCTTACGGAAAACGGGTACAGGCCACGGTCCGAGCGTTCGACGAAGTGACCGGTGCCTATTCTAGAGTGGGCCGCGCCGAGGTCGGCGGCGATCCAGAGCCGGTCAATGTCATCGCCACCACGGTGAATCTGAAGCCGCTGGATACCTGGCAGGGCGGACATAACTACGAAAGTCTGCAAAATGCCATGGCGGCACGCCTGGCCCAGCGCGTCCCGGGCCTCGCCAACAATTTCTCACAGCCCATCCAGTTGCGTACCGACGAGCTGCTCTCGGGCGTCCAGGCGGAGCTGGTCGTGAGCATTTTTGGCGATGATCTCGACTCGTTGGCGGACCTTGGCGCCCGTGTTGCCGATATTGCACGGAATACGAAAGGTGCCGTGGATGTCCGGGTACAACAGCAGGGCGGAAAGCAGCAGGTTGTCATAAGCCCCGATCGCGCATCGCTTGCACGTTTTGGCATCAGCGTGGACGACGTGCTCGAGACGCTCTCGCTGGGCGTCGGCGGCGCCCGGGTTGGCCAGGTCTTCGACGGCGTACGGCGCTTCGATATTTTCATGCGTCTGGAACCTGACCAGCGTTCGCGTATCGACGCGATTCGAAACCTGAGTCTGCGCGCGCCCGACGGCGCGCTGATCCCGTTGTCGCGGGTGGCCGATATCGATATACGGACCGGACCGAAAAAGATTTCGCGCGCCAACGCCAGTCGCCGACTGTTCGTACAGATGAATGTGCGCGGGCGGGATATGGGCGGGGTGGTCACTGACCTGCGGCAACGCATTGATCGTGAAATCGATTTGCCGGCCGGGTATTTCGTAGATTTCGGTGGCCAGTTCGAAAATCAGCAGCGCGCGATGAAGCGGCTCTATCTGGTCGTTCCGGTCACGCTGGCGCTGATCTTTCTGCTGCTTTACAGCGCATTCTCCAGCCTGCGGTATGCCGCACTGATTTTTCTCAATGTCCCGTTCGCAATTATCGGGGGCATCTTCACGCTATGGGTTGCCGGCCTGTATTTATCCGTGCCGGCGGCCGTGGGCTTCATCGCCGTATTCGGCGTCGCAGTTCAGAACGGCGTGGTCATGGTCGCCTATATCAACCAGTTACGAAACGAGGGTCGCACCTTGCATGACGCGGTGCGTACAGGCGCGGAACATCGGCTGCGGCCAGTACTGATGACCGCGCTCACCGCGATCCTCGGTCTGATCCCTTTGTTGCTGGCCGACGGCATTGGCTCGAACGTGCAAAGACCGCTCGCCGCCGTCGTCATCGGTGGCCTGGTGACCTCGACGTTGTTGACGCTGCTCGTACTGCCCAGCGTTTATCGCTGGTTCGCGGAGCCGAATAATTAAAGCGACGTGAATGAATTGGAGGCCGCGGCGGCGCGCGCACTAGACGATCGCGAAATATCTCAAAAAAAACGTCGCAAACGGTCAAGAACGTCATACAAGGGCCGTAAAATAGGGTGCTTGTATAAATTACGTCGGGCAGAAAGCACGCGCGTGGCCAGCCTCCAGATGGCGCTGCGGGCGAGTTTGCTGCCGACTGACCGAAACGGCTTGGGCCGGTCGTCAATCACATCAATGGAGCATGGCATGCTTTTGAATATCCACCGCCAGACGGTCGCGTCGTGGGTCACCACGCTAGTCGCCGTGTTTTTCATCCTGGGGTTCGTCGCCGGCGTCGCGAGCGGTATGGGCGCCCAGTGGGCCGTGCTGGCTGCGGCCGCGGTCATCCTCGGCACCCAGATGCTGCTGTCGCGTAAGGGCTCACAAATTCGACCGGCGATCGCTGCAGCGCGCTAGGCTGTCGCGAACCTCGCGCAACTGTCAGAAGCGCGTGTCTGTATGGACACGCGCACGCCTGTTCTGGCGGCTCGTGTCGTAAATCAGTTTACGACCCATTTGGCCGGTCGCATCGAAAACGAATTCGAAGCGACTATCGCCGACTCTATGAAGTAGGAGCCAGGCGGTGCGAATACATCCGCGAAACACAGGGCGTTGGTCAGCTTAGTATTGGATTTAACATAATATACATTATGACCAGTCATATCTCACGATAGGCCGCCACACTTTGCTGGTTGTAACTGGCACAGCCAGTCGTCTAGTCGTTGGCCTCTTCCCTAGGTGACGGTCTCACGCGAGCTTGCAACCATGCACGCGATAAGCGGATCCGCTTTTGCAGCCTGTTGGCTGCACCCGGCACGACTCGGGCAACCCACACGCTAGGACCGCGGCTTGTCGTTCGTTATCACACCGGTGTTCAGGTACTGACGATACTGACGGCAATAGAAATCCGCGTATCGCCGCGTGGTATCCGTCGGTGTCTTGTCGGAGTTGCGCTGCCACATGTCGCATTGCACATACAGACGACGACCATCGGGCGACGTCTTGCGTTGCTCGAGCATCTGGTCGGAGCGCTGGCGCTGTTCGTGTGCCGTCTGTTGGCGACTTTCCCTGGCAACCTGCTCGCGGTAATCGCGGCCGGCCGTAACGGCGGACCCTGGCGGTGCGTTTACCGTGAACGACGGCCCTTCGCCGATCGCCTTGGACAGCATCGATGTGGTGACCCAAAGCCGTGTGAAGTCCGTTGCCAGATTGCCGACATACACGCCCGCCGCGACCGCCAAGGCCATGGCGAAGTAATTGATACTCGTTTTCATGCGGTCTGTATCGGCAGGCCGTCGCGCCATGCGCAGCCCGGCTGCCGCTGGAATCTTATAGGCCTGGCTGGCGGCGGAATCACCGCGCGATGCCGCGCCCGGCCATATTCGGTTTACGCACGCGAAATACGACGCAGTAAAGCACCGGTACGACACCGAGAGTAAGCAGCGTGCCCACGGCCAGGCCGAACGCCAGCACGCTGGCCATGCCGTAAAACAAGGCGTCGTGAAAGATGATCAACGGCAGCAGACCGAGGATGGTCGTGATGGTGGTCATCATGATCGGACGCAAACGGCGTACGCAGGCAGAGATGACCGCCTCGTAGGCCGTTGTGTTGTCAGCGGCCCGTTCTATTTCAATCTGGTCGAGCAGCACGATGCCGTTATTGAGAAGAATACCCGCGAGCGCGTACAGGCCGAGAATTTCCATAAAGCCGAAATTGGCCCGCATCACGTACAGCCCGATCACCGCACCGATGAGCAGCAACGGCAGCGTTGCGACAATGATCAACGGCCGCCGATAGCCGTTGAACTGAATAACCAGCAGCAAAAGCATCGCCCCCGCACACAGGGGGAAATTCGCGGATAAGGCGGCTTGGCCCTCGGCCGATTCCTCGACGACGCCGTCGATCTCGATATGGTGATGGGCCGCAAGCGAGGCATCGATTTCGTCGAGTCGGGCCTGCAGGCGCGGAAGCATGTCTTCGGCCGACAATTGCGTATTGCGGGCTTCGACGGTAACCGTGCGCGCCATATCCTCGCGCGCGATCACCCCGAACCGTGGTACGAGCTCAAAGTCCGCGATTTGTACCAGCGGCACGCTATGCCCCTGGGACTGGGAAAACACCGACAGTGACTTCACCCGGTCGAGATCGTGCCTTTCAGCGTCGGCCGCGCGCAGCACGACCGGGAAGATATCGTCGCCCTCTCGAAATTCGGTGATCGTGCGCCCGTCGAAATACTGGCTCATGGAGCGTGCGACGTCGGCCGAGGTCACGCCGGCGCGGCGCGCCCTGGCCTGGTCGATATCCACGCGAATGGCATCAATACGGTTCTCCCAGTCGTGGCGTACGTCGATGGTATGCGCCACCGTTGCCATCAGACTCTCGATCCGACTCGCCTGCGCGTAGATATAGTCGGCATCCGGGCCCTTTATCTGAATCTGCAGCTGACTCGAATCACTGGGCCCCAGAAACATGCGCTTGACGCGCGCCCTTGCCGACGGCACCTCGGCATTGAGCGCGGCGCGAATTTCCTCTTCCGCACGATCCATATGCGCGTAGTCGTCGATATTGACGACCATGAAGCCCCGAAACGGTGCCGGGTCGACGGGCGTTAGCGAAAGCACGAAACGCGGCCCACCGAAGCCGACATAGGCAGCGAAGTCGCGTACGTAAGGAAAATGCTCGGCGTCATCCACAACCGCCATCATCTGCTGGATCGCGGCGTCGGTGGCCGTGCTCGGCGAGCCGGCCGGGCGATCGACATACACGAGAATCTGCGCGCGGTCGGAATCGGGAAAGAATTTCGCCGGCGCATGGTTCAGGCCGACCACCGACACCACCAGCAGTACCAGCATGGCTAGCAGGAACAAGACCGGGCGCTGCATGACGCGACGCAGCCGTTTCTCATACAGGCCGTTCATACACCGAAACAGGCGTTCCGAGAATCGCGCCGTGCCCGCCGCCGCCCCCGTACCGCGGCCGGGTTCGACACGAATGAAGCGATAACACAGCAGCGGCGTCAGCCCCATGGCCAGAAGCCAGGACATCAGCAACGTAATAAGGATCACGAGCGATATCGAACGCGTGTACTCGCCGGCGACGTGTTCGGCAAGCATGAGAGGCAGGAATACCAGAATGGTGGTCAGCGTCGACGACAGCAGCGGAATCGCCATCTGATCACCGGTCTGTTTGAGCGCATCGTCGCGGCTGGCGCCCTCCTCCAGCCGCCGCTTGAAGTCTTCGGCGATCACGATGCCGTTGTCGACCAGCAGGCCGAGCGCGATCACGAGCGTGGCCAGGCTCATGCGCTGCAGCGAAAGATCGAAAAACCCCATCACCGCAAGGCTTGCGAGCATCACGGCCGGAACGATCGAGCCCACGATCACGCCCGTGCGCAGCCCCAGGAACAGAATGACGACGGCGAGCACGATGGCCAGCGTCTGCAGCACGTTAACGGTGACGCCGTAGACCGTGTTGGCCACCTGCTCGGCCTGGAACGTGGCGATATCCAGCCGGTAACCGGCCGGCAGATCCTGCTGCAGCGTGGCGATCATGCGCTTAACGTCTTCGCCGTAGTCGATCACGCTATTGCCGGACAGCATTGCGACCGAAAACACGAGCGCCGGCCGGCCGTTGTAGTAGGCCTTCTGGTCGGGCGGATCGAGATAGCCGCGCTCGACCGTGGCAATATCCTGAAGCGGCACCACGCTGTCGCTATCGGGCAGCGCGATAAGCGCCTCGCGGATGGACTCAATATCCTCGAACTGGCCGCTCGGCTCGATGGCAAAGCGGCGTCCGCCGGTATCGACCGCACCGCCGGGACGAATGATGTTCTGATCGGCCAGCGTCGCGATCAACTGTTCCGGGTCCAGCCCCATCTTGGCGAGCCGGGCGTTGGTCGTCTCGATATAGATACGTTCCGGCTGCACCCCGAGAATATCGACCCGCTTGGTATGCTTGACCGTGTATAAACGGTCGCGAATATGCTGGGCCATGTCGAACATCTGCGACATGCTGAAATCGTCGGAGGTCAGCGCGGCCGTCACCACGGCCACGTCGCCGAAATCGTCGTTAACCTGCGGCTTGGACGCACCCTGCGGCAAGTCGTCGCGCACGGCTTCGATCTTGTGGCGCATTTCGTCCCAGATTTGCTCCAGGTCGAAATACTGGTCCTGAACTTCAACGTGGATGATCGACGTGCCGGGCATGGACGTGCTTCGAATCTGCTCGACCTCCGGCACCTGGCGAATCGCTTCTTCGAGCGTCTTCGTGATCAACAACTCGACACGCTCGGCGGACAGGCCTTCGAAATGCGTGGTGACCACGGCCTCACGGATAGTGATCTCCGGGTCTTCCCGAGTCGGCAGCGAGAAATAGCTCAAAACGCCGGCCGCGGTGGCCACCACGACGAGCATCAGCACCACCGGCCAATAGCGAAGCGCGAGCTGGCTGATGTTCATGGCGCGCGTTATTCGTTGAACTGGCGCGGGCCCACGCCGATACGGGTGACTGCCTGACCTTCGTGCAAGAACGCCACGCCCTGGCTGGCGACGATCTCACCCACCCGAAGACCGTCAGCCACCAGCGCCTTGTCGCCACTGATATCGACCACGGTTACGCCACGGCGCTCGAGGCGGTCGCTTTCATTTACGACATAAACGAACGTCTGTCGATCCGCGCCCTGTGCGAATGCGGTGACCGGGATTTCGATGTTGTCCTGCCGGTCCGACGCGTCACCCACATCAGCGACAAGGCGCAAAGTCACTTCGGCCGTCATGCCGGCGCGGGCGGATGCAATCGGCTCGGGTATGGCCAGTGTGACCGGATAGGCGTTGCGATCACCGGCGTCCGTGCCCACTTCAGTGATTTTCGCCATCATCGCGCTCCGCGGTGTCACCGCGAGAGTCACGATATGCATTGCATCGCGGTCGAGGCGGTTGATCAATGTCTCAGGTGCCGACACCACGACTTCCATGCCATCGTCGCGGCTCTGGATCTCGAGCGCGGTTTCTCCCGCCGGCACGCGCTGGGCGGGTTCGATGTGCCGCCGGGCGACGGTGCCATCATAAGGCGCGATCAGACGGGTATCCGACAGATCCTTCGCTGCGATATCGACGCGCGCCTGTGCCGTGTCCACCCGACTGCGGTCGCTCGCAAGCGTGGCGGCATCACTGTCGTACTGGGCCTGCGAAATCGCGTTGGATTCACGCAGTGCACGCGCTCTTTCAAACCGAGTTCGGGAAAGTTCGCTCGCCGCGCGCGCTTCTGCCAGCTCGGCCTTGCGCTGAGCCAGCGTGAGCGAATAACTGCGGTCGTTGAGCGCAGCCAATACATCGCCGCGTTCGAATACGCCGCCGGTTTCGACATTCACGCTAGCCACGCGTCCTGGCACCTCAAACGCCATCGGCGCGCGCTGAGGTGTTTGCAGCACGCCGCTAATCGAACGCGTGTGGCCGTTCTCGGCGGTTTGCGCGATCGCCCAGGTAATGGGCTTCGGTTCTGGCGGTGCCTGCTCTTGGTCGCTGCCGCACGCCAGCAGCAAGCTGGAGAGCACGAGATACAGCACCAAGGCCCCGGAGCGCGATAGCCATATACCGCGTTCGACGTCGCTAATCATCCGTTCCCCCTGAAAGGTGCTGCGCTGCCGCAGCACAGGCGTGCTCACGCCTGCTCCCCAAGCGTCAGCCCGCCTCGTTTCCAACGCCGACGATTATCATAACGGCCCGACGCGCCGCGCGAGTATAGCTGGGCGCCCTATCCGAAAGGCATTCCTATGCTGCCGATGGGCTTAACGCGACTGGCGACCTCGCCAACCTATAGCGCTCGGCCCGCCCGATTCAGTTGCTTGTGTCTTGTTCGGCGCGTTCTTGGCCCGCAGAGGTCTCGTGCTCGTTCTTAACCGGGCTGGACGGCTCGGTCTGCGGTTCCGACGATGCTTCATCGGTCGCGGGCGGCGACTGGTTGGCAACCACCGAACAGTTCTTGTGCGCGCTGTCATCGATACGGACCTCGATGGCCTGCGCGTTTCGCACGAGCTGATTGCCGTGCTCACCCTGGAACGTATCGCTACGCTCTGTCGCCGGCATGCCCAACCGTCGGTTGCCCAGACGCACCACTACGCGCTCCGGGCGTATCGCCGCCGCGAAGTGAAAACCATCGTCGCAACGAAACTGCTCGAAGCTGAGATCGGCATCGCTCGCGTTCGGCACCAGTTCAAGTCGAACCTCCGATTCCGCTTGCGACGGACTGATTTGTCGCACGTTTTCTGAATGCCAAAGGATCGCGCCCTCGGCCGAGAGAATCTCGCCACGCAGGCGGTAATCGCCGTCGGGATCAATGAGATCACGCTCGATATCGACCGTGAATTTGATCGACTTACTTTCCAAATCGTGCAGGGTGCGCTCGGCGACAATCCGCTTCTCGCCCCCGCCCGGCCGTTGCTCGAATATGCTGATACGCGCGGTGGCTTTTTCGGGCAACGCATCCGCGCCGCCGAGGTCAAGCACGCCGGTGACCGTAACCGCGTTTGTCGCGCCCTGTCCGCAACCCGATACCAGGACCACGGCCGTTACGCACAACGCCGCCAAAAACACATTCCGAACAAAACCTTTAACCGACATTCGATATACGCTCTAATCTATTGATAATGCGAGTATTTGGCTGATTTGGCATAGCGGTCGTTCACTCTCCTGATGCCAGGTATCAAATACCCGTTGAATTTGCATGAGCGCGGCGCGGCTGCTCGTACGTCCGCGATAGACGCCCCATTCATCCAGCGCCCGCACGACCCAGTTGGTGAGAAGGAACGTGTCCTTGCCGCACATGCGAAGAAATGCCGGCGCCGAATTCCCGCCCAACTGGGTGAAGCGTGTGCGCAGTTCCAGCCACAACTCAACGGTTTCATCCTCTGCCCAATCCGCCAGCCAAACGCCGAAACTGCCGAATTCGGCAATGATCGCCTGCATCGCGATCGCGTTATCGCGAACCGCGAAGATTTTCTTGCGGTGACGAATCAGTGCTTCATCACGGGCCAGACGTTGCAGGTCGGTATCGTCAAAAGCGGCGACCGTATCGACGTTGAAATCGGCGAACGCAATCTCGAACGCCGGCCAGCGCGCATCGACGAGGCGGTGTGTCAGCCCGGCCCGGAATATCCGGCGATTCATGACCGACAAGTAACGATCGTCGCCGATCATGGCGAGCGACTCCGGTGGTTCGGGCCGGATCAGGCGGGACTCGAGCGCGTCGACGCCTCCCACGCGCTCGCGCGCTCGCTTCTCTACAACCGAAAATTCGGTCATGCGCTACGTTCTCTTCGATAACAAACCGAAGTTTACCGTAGATAGGCAGTGGATACGCCGACTTAGCGCGTTTAGGGGTATGGCCGGGTATATTATTGCGCGCAACACATCGATCGAGCGTCGGTGCGAACGCCCCGACTATCGACCTGCATGAAATTATGAACAAGGGGCCGAAACCGCTTTAATTAACCCGCCATAAATCGATGATTTTCTGGTTCATAATGCGCTTGTTCGAGAGCATTCGCACTGCGGCCAGCGGCTGTGACGCCATCGAGAGAGACGACGGACAGATGCCGGCGTTTCTCCCGATGGCGTTGGTAACCGACAGCTGACTCAGTCAGCCGTTTTACACTGGATTAATAGTTCAAGTGAATTCTAACTTCGGTGATGGGCCGGTTGTTGCCCGTAAACCGGCGTATCGATGCCTTCCATTCGCGCCTTGAGCTGCAGCGCAAGAAAGTGCGAATAAAACCTTGATTGGGCTAGGTTCCCCCCATGGAACCAGAGCGCTTCTTGCTGTGTGGGCTTCCACATATTGCGCTGTTCGCCCTCCCACGGCCCCGGATCCTTGGGCGTGTCAGAGCCCAGGCCCCAGACCTTGCCGACTTTGTCGGCCACCTCTTGGGAAATCAGGTCCGCCGCCCAACCGTTCATGGATCCGTAGCCGGTCGCATAGATCACGACGTCGGCCGGGATTTCTCGCCCATCTTCGAGCTGGACGCTGTTTTCGGTCAGGCGGGCCACTTCGGCCCCGCTTTCGAGTTTGATACGGCCGTCGATAATCATCTGCGAGGCGCCGACGTCGATGTAATAGCCGGATGCCCGGCGCAGATACTTCATGAACAGGCCCGAGTCATCGGCGCCGAAATCGAGCATGAAGCCGGCCTTTTCGAGCTGGTTATAGAAGTCGGCGTCGACCCGACGTATCTCGTCGAACAGCGGCTTCTGGAAATCGGCCAGAATCGCGTAGGGGATGGAGGCGAACAACATATCCGCCTTCTCGGTGGTAATCCCGTTGGCGAGCGCCTCCTCCGAATAGAGCGGCCCCAGCGCATACTTCATCAATGATTCGGAGCGCGAGATATGCGTGGACGAACGCTGAATCATGGTGACATCGCCGCCGTTTTCCGCCAGCGCGGCACAGATATCGTGGGCCGAATTGTTGGAGCCGATCACGGCCACCTTTTTATTCGTCATGCCGTCCGGCCCCGGGTGTTCCGAGGAATGCTGCTGAATGCCGGTAAAGACATCCTGGCCTTCGATATCCGGTACGTTCGCCTTGGCAGACATTCCGGTGGCCAGCACCAGCTGGCGGGGCTTGAGGGTAATGGTTTGCCCGTCGCGTTCGACCTCGACCGTCCAGGTACCGGAGGCTTCGTCGTAGCTCGCCCGGCGTGCTTCGGTGGAGCCCCAGTAGTTGAGTTCCATGACACGCGCGTACATCTCAAGCCAGTCGCCGATCTTGTCCTTCGGCGCGAAAACCGGCCAGTTGCGCGGGAATTTGATATAGGGCAGATGGTCGTACCAGACCGGATCGTGCAGGCATAGCGACTTGTAGCGCTTGCGCCATGAGTCGCCGGCACGTTCGTTCTTCTCGATAATCAAGGCCGGCACCCCGAGCTGGCGCAAACGCGCGCCGAGGGCAATACCGCCCTGCCCGCCGCCAATGATCAGCACGTAAGGCTGGGTATCCACCCCGAGCGATGCCAGCTCATGGTCGCGTTCTTCCTTCCAGGTAGGCTTGCCCTGATCGTCGCCGTGTTTCGCGCCCAGCGGCCGGGCTGTGCCGGTGGCCTCTTCATACCCCTTGAGCTCGTCCATCGTGGTGAGCAGCGTCCAGATCAGGCCGTCCCGGATGCGCATGAATCCGCTGCCGCGGGCAACCTCGGTTTCGAACTCGAACCACGCTTCGATCACGCCATCGGTTTCGGTCACCGATTCGCGCGCATCGAGCGCCCAGCCGTGCGGCTGGGCCTGTTCGAGGCACTCGGACAGCATATCGCGGATGCCGTTTTTGCCCTCCGCGGTCTTGATGTTCCACGTGAAAGCGAGCATATCCCGCCAATAGCACTCATCGGCGAACAGTTCGAGGGCCGCCTCGATATCATTTTGTGTCAGTGCTTCGTCGAGACGGTTGAGTACGTTGTTGGCTTCTACGGCCACGGTTGTGTCCAGCATGGACTCTCCTCCTTGCATTTTTCGGGACGGTTAAAGGGCGTTCGATTGGCCCCGTTTTTATGGTCTGAACTACGGTGAAAACCGTCGTCGAGGGCAATTGCCGTGGGCACGCCGTGGCGTACGGGTCGCCGGGCAAACGCAGGCCGCCGCCCGGCCAGCGCCGCGCTGTTTCCCAATGGCATCTCTTCTGTACCTGTTCTTGGCCCTCCAACGGCGGTTGTAGCCACTGGAGCAAGAGCCGTGCCGTTCGTTTAACGCCTTGTTTTAGCTTACGTTAGCGCCCGATGTGCGGGCGGTGTAACGCATGCGGTGCAACAGGTATTGCCACAGGTGGGGCGACAGGCGGTCAGCTTCGAGCGCGTCTGAGCCAGCGATGTACGGTAGAGCGATTGACGCCCAGCTCGCGGGCCAGCGCCGAGACGTTGCCCTGGCACTGTTCAAGTTGGTGCAGCAGCGCGCGGGGATCGCCACCGGCAGGCTGGCGGATTGCCTCAGGCAGGTGTTCGCGGCGGATCATGCCGTTGTCGCATAGTGCGCTTGCTACTTCCAAGGCGTTGCGCAGCTCGCGAACATTGCCCGGCCAACGATAGGTGTGAAGCAGTCGCCGCGCCTTCGGTTCGATCTGATAATGCGCGTTATAACGATTCCCAATGTCGACGAGCAGTTCGCCCAGCAACGCATCGAGATCGCTGCGTTCGCGCAGCGCCGGCAGGTGCAACGTCGCGGCATTCAGCCGGTAGTAGAGATCCTCGCGAAAACGCCCTTCGGCCAGCCGGGTTTCCAAGGCCTGATGGGTGGCCGATATCAGCCGTAGTTCGACCGGCCGGGGCTCGACGCCGCCGACCGGTACGACTTCGCTCTCTGCGAGCACGCGCAGCAAGCGTGTTTGAAGCGATAACGGCATATCGCCGATTTCGTCGAGAAACAAGGTGCCGCCCTGGGCGGATTCGATAAGCCCGGTTCGGCCCTTGCGGGCCGCGCCGGTGAAGGCATGGGGTACATGCCCAAACAGCTCGGACTCGATGAGGTGTTCGGGAATCGCCGCGCAATTGACGGCCACGAAGCGCCCGCCCTCGTTACAGTCGGCATGAATGGCCCGGGCTAGCACTTCCTTGCCCGTGCCGGTTTCGCCCTGAATGAGGATCGGAATACGGCGTTTCGCCAGCTTTGCGGCATGCTGTTGCACGGCCTGTACGCGCGCATCGCTCTGCCGCTGCGTGGCGGTCGAATCGAGCCACGACCGCGGTCTGGCCGGTCTAGCTGAGCTGGCCAAGCGGTCACCGTCGGCGGGCGACATGGCGCTGGCAAACAGCAAGGGTCGGCCGTTGGCATGCAGCAGGCGGTCACCGGGCGGCTGACCGCGCATGAACGCGGGCAAGTCGTCGATACCGATATCGAACAGCGAAGAAATGGGGCGGCCAATCAATGCCCGAGGCGCACCGATCGG
This sequence comes from Salinisphaera sp. C84B14, assembly GCF_040361435.1. Classification (NCBI taxonomy): domain Bacteria; kingdom Pseudomonadati; phylum Pseudomonadota; class Gammaproteobacteria; order Salinisphaerales; family Salinisphaeraceae; genus Salinisphaera; species Salinisphaera sp. C84B14. The sequence continues at coordinate 48,967 of NZ_APNL01000022.1, forward strand.
CCAGCCGAGCCTGCGCTCCAGGGCGGCGAGCCCACTGCCGGTGACGCCGGAAATACGCCCGGCGCCGTCGAGCGACAGGGCTGCGTCGGGGGCGGTGTCGAGGAAATCCGGCGTGCGCGAAAGCCTCAGCACCCACTCGTCGCCGGTTCGCGCCACGAGGTTCGCCATCTCGATACGCCGTGCCGTGGCCTTGGCCAGATGCAGCGCCAGCCGCTGGCTGCTTTTGGGTGCCGGTGAGCGCAGCTGCGACATATCCAGTACCGCCGCCAATTCGCCCTGGGTGTCGAAGATGGGCGCGGCGGTGCAGGTCAGCGGGGTATGGGTCGGGTCGAAGTGGTCATCCTGGTGGATCGTCACCGCTTCGCCGCTGACCAGACAGGCCCCAACCGCACAGGTGCCCGCCCGGCTTTCCGACCATTCCGCCCCCAGATAGAGCCCGGCATCGCGCAGTTCGCGATCCAGGCGCGGATGGCCGAGATAATCCACCGCGACGCCCCGGGCATCGGATAGCAGCAGCACGTAGTCATCGGCTGCAACCTGATCGAACAGCGATGCCAGGCCGGCGCGGCTGATACGAATCAACGCTTCGGCCTGTTCCTGATGCTCGCGCAGGCGTGCCTGCGGAACGATATAGGCGTCCCGGGCGTTGGCCGGGTCCAGCCGGTAATCGTTCACGCAGCGGCGCCACGATTGCACCACGGCCGTGTCGCGCCCGCTGGACGTGCCGGCTGTAACGCGCTCGATCTCCTTGACGTGCGATTCTATTGACACCATGCCGCACTCTCCTTTCGAGCCGACACTGGCATAGCGATGCCACGACGACAATCGTTCCTTCGCCGCAGAGCGCAAACATCACGGTGATCCCGGTTACCGATCAACCCCCGATATAATCGCCGTGCGACGGCCTTCGAGGAAGACGATGAATAATATCGATTACCCAAAACTGTTCGAACCATTGGACCTGGGCTTTACCCAGCTCAAGAACCGCGTGCTGATGGGATCCATGCATACCGGCATGGAGGATTTCTTCTGGCATTACGACGAATTGGCGGCCTATTTTGCCGAGCGTGCGGCGGGCGGCGTTGGCTTGATCGTCACCGGCGGCATCGCGCCGAACGTGGCCGGCTGGGTCTCGCCGATGGCCGGGCAGATGTCGCATCGCCTGCATGTCTGGCCACACCGCAAGATCACCCGCGCGGTGCATGCCGAGGGCGGCAAGATCTGCATGCAGATCCTGCATGCCGGCCGCTACGGCTATCACCCGTTCATCGTGTCGGCGTCCGATCGCAAGTCGCCGATCACGCCCTACAAGCCGAAAAGACTGACCACCCAGGGGGTCAAGAACACCATTCGCGACTATATCCGTTGTGCCGAGCTCGCGCGCGAGGCCGGCTACGACGGTGTGGAGGTGATGGGCTCGGAAGGCTATCTGATCAACCAGTTCCTCGTGGAGCGCGTCAACGACCGCGACGATGAATATGGCGGCAGCGTCGAGAACCGTCAGCGGATCGCGGTCGAGATCGTCGAGGGCATCCGCAAGGCCCTCGGGCCCGATTTCATCCTCATCTATCGCCTGTCGATGCTGGACCTGGTGGAAAACGGCCAGCGCTGGGAAGAAATCGTACGCCTGGCCAAGGCCGTGGAGGCCGCGGGCGCGACGATTATCAATACCGGCATCGGCTGGCACGAGGCCCGTATCCCCACAATCGTGACACGCGTGCCCCGGGCCGCCTTTGCCTGGGTGACGAAAAAGCTCAAGGGCGAAGTCGCCCTGCCCCTGTGCACCACCAACCGTATCAACATGCCGGACGTGGCCGAATCGCTGCTGGCCGATGGCACCGCCGACATGGTGTCGATGGCGCGCCCGTTCCTGGCCGACCCGGAGTTCGTCAACAAGGCGGCCAGCGCCCGCGTTGACGAAATCAATACCTGTATCGCCTGCAACCAGGCCTGTCTCGATCACACTTTTCAATGGAAGCGCGCGAGCTGTCTGGTCAACCCGCGGGCGGGCCATGAAACCAAGCTCAATTTCGGCCCGGCAAAAAAAATCCGCGATATCGCCGTGGTGGGCGCCGGCCCGGCGGGTTTGGAAGCCGCGACGCGGCTGGCCGAACGCGGCCATCGGGTTACGCTGTTCGACAGCGCCAGCGAAATTGGGGGCCAGTTCAACATGGCCAAGCGTATCCCCGGTAAGGAAGAGTTCTACGAAACGCTGCGCTACTACGCGCGCAAACTGGAACTGCTCGGCGTGGATATCCGGCTGAATACGCTCGTAGATGCCGACGATCTGCTCGCGATGGGCTTCGACGAACGCGTGATCGCCACCGGCGTGAACCCGCGTACCCCGGCGATCGAGGGTATCGAGCACCCAAGCGTGGCCTCGTATATCGATATAATCACCGGCCGCGTGGAGGCCGGACGCCGCGTTGCCGTAATCGGCGCGGGCGGTATCGGGTTCGACGTAAGCGAATTTCTCACCCATACACGTCCTTCGCCGGCCGAGGACAAACAGAAATTCTTCGATGAATGGGGGGTAGACCCGACCCTGACCCATGAAGCCGGGCTCATTAAGCCGGACCCGGAACCCTCGCCGCGCGAGGTCTGGCTGTTGCAGCGTACCGACGCCAAACCCGGCAAGGGGCTGGGCAAGACCAGCGGCTGGGCCCATCGCGCCTCGCTCAAGCACAAGGGCGTGCACATGATGGGCGGCGTCACCTACGAGCGTATCGACGATGCCGGGCTGCATATTCGAGTCGACGATCAGTCCCGGGTGCTGGACGTGGATACGGTGGTCATCTGTGCCGGTCAGCAGACGCGGCGCGAACTCGCCGACACGCTCGGCGCGCGCGGCGTCAAGACCCACGTAATCGGCGGCGCACAGCTGGCCGCCGAACTCGACGCCAAACGGGCCATACGTGAAGCCGCGGAGCTCGCGGCCGCGCTTTGAGCCAAGACCTGCCACGCGCGAGTGCGGGGCATCGATAAAACAGCGCGGGCGACGGCGATGCAAGGCCGCCGCCCGCGCGCTTTTTAAGCGACCGCAATACGTTCGTCGCCGGCGCAGCAGCCGGCGGTTGAAGCGGCCGCTGAGTTGACTGAGCACGGCGCGGCATTTTGCATGCGTACGCAATACCGCCACACTACGTGCATCATGCAGTCGACACCTCCCGGTTGACCTCGATGAGCGACCTCAACAAGAGCCTGGGCCTGTTCGGCCTGATCGCCATGGGCGCGGCCGGCGTGCTCGGTACGAGCTGGATCTATACCAACGGCGACTTCTTTGCCGCCTACGGTGCCGGCGGCGAGATATTCGGCCTGATCATAGGCGCGGTGCTGGCTGCCTGTGTTGCCTTTGCCTATGCCGAGTTGGCGTCGCGCTACCCGCGTGCCGGCGGCGAAATCGTGTATGCGTTTGTGGCCTTCGGACGGCCCACGGCTTTCGTGGCCGGCTGGCTGCTGATCGGTGCCTATGTCAGCTCGCTGGCGTTCTATGTGGCGGCCGCCGGCGGCCTGCTTGCGAGGGTGTTTCCGGCCATCCACAGCGGCGCGCTCTATACCCTGGCCGGCGAGACGGTCCATGCCCCGGTATTGCTCATTGGCGCGGCCCTGGCGATTGCCGTCTATGCGATCAACCGGCGCGGACTGAAACTCGGCGGCGGCGTACAGATCTCGCTGTTCCTCGCCATGCTGTTGATCGGCCTGGGCCTGACCCTCGTGGGTTTCGGCTACGGCGAACTTGATAATTTCTGGCCGGCCTATGCGGCCGATGGCAGGCCCGTGGCCGATACGCTGCGCTTCGTGTTGCCGGCGATGACCTTTCTGACCGGTTTTTCGCTGGTGGGTATGCTCGCCGAAGACGCACGCCTGTCACCGCGGCTCATTGGCGTGGCCGTGATGACCACGGTCGTACTGGCCGGCACGTTCTATGTCGTCGTGCTCACCGCCTCGGCATGGGTCATCCCCTGGCAACGCACTGCCGAACTCGAGCAGGGCACGATCGATGCCTACCGTATCGCCGGATTTCCGGCGTTGGCCTGGGGCGCCTACATCATTGCCCTACTTGGGCTTGTGACCAGCTTCATTGCCCTGTTCGTGGCCAGCTCGCGGGTGATGCTGGCGCTGGCGCGTGCCGGCCTGTTTCCGCGTGTTTTCGCCCGCGTCGACGCACACCGTGGCACGCCCGATGCGGCCCTGCTGTTCACGCTGATTCTAGTGCTTGCCCTGGGCGGGCTGGGCGAGGCCGCGCTGACCTGGTTTCTGGATACCGGCGGCATCTATATCGGCCTGGCCTGGCTGCTGGCCGTGGCCAGCCTCTACCGCATACGGTCCCTGCAGCCGGATGCCGACCCGCCCTATCGCGTACGCTGGCTGCTGCTGCCCGCAATCGGCGCGCTCGCGGCTACCGCGATCATCCTGCTCACGCTCCTGCCGGGAACCGGCATGTCGCTGCTGTGGCCGCACGAATACATCATCCTGTTGGTGTGGCTGATTTTGGGCACGCTGATCTACCGCCTTGCACCGCCCGCCATGAGTCGCGATCGGGCCATGGCGGCGTTACTCGGCCCGGCGGCGGCAAACGCCGGCTCGGCTGATGGTTCTACGGCCTGTTAACGCGAGCGCCAATCTGCGCGCTGCGTGCCGGAAGTTCGCCAGGCAAGGCGCGAGGCGCGAATGAACGACGAGCTGCGCGACATTGCAGCTCGCTCACGCCGCGAAACGACGCCACGCTCGCTGCGCATTGGATTGCGCGAAAATGGTTTGCGGCACGGCGATTTCGTTAATGTAGAAAGGCTCTGAGGAGACACCTCGATGATTGAACGCCCGGTCCCCGTTGCCGACCCCGTGGATAGCGACCGTGTTCGCCATCTGCCCATTGCCGACAACGGCGAAGCGCTGGTGCCCGCGAGCCTGGCCCCGGACCGCGTGCTGGTACGCCCGCGCTACCATCTGGAAGGCCTGCCGGGCGCCCTGCCCGAGTGCTTCGTGCGCGAAGGCGTGCTGGAACGGCTGCTACAGGCAGCCGCGTCGCTGCCCTCGGGCTATCGGCTGGTGCTGTTCGATGCATGGCGTCCGCTGTCTCTGCAGCGCTGGCTGTTCGAGCGCTTTGCCCGTGAACTCGAGCAAGGCGGCGGGCTCGAGCATATCGACGAATTCGTATCCCGCCCCATGCCCGATCTCGCTCAGAGCCCGCCGTATCATCTGACCGGTGGCGCGGTCGATCTGTCCATCGCCGACGACCAGGGCCGACTGCTCGCCATGGGCAGCGACTTCGATGCCATGAGCGATACCTCGCATACGGCGTATTTCGAAACCGCGCCGGGCGACGACGCGCAGCTCCTGAACTGGCGTGACAACCGGCGCCTGCTCTACCACGCGATGCGCGATGCCGGCTTCGTCAACCTGCCCAGCGAGTGGTGGCACTACGACTACGGCGACCAGCTATGGGCCACGCTAGGCGGCCACCCACATGCGCTCTATGGCGCCGCGGAACCGGCGTTTCGCTGGGGCGAACTGCCCTATTGACCCCACGCCGGAACAGCTGCCTGCGGCCGCTGCTTTGAACGCCACCGAAAGAAACGCCGGCCCGTCTCGGTTGTTTCTGCCAAAGACTTCAAGAACGATCGAGCGCGGCACGCGTGCTCTCGTACATGCGCGTGATCAAGCCGAGAAACCACCGACTGAATAATCTATTTTTGGGCCGGGTTGCTAATTCGTAATCCCAGCCGCCGTGTTGCGAGCGGTCAGCGCGTGTATTCGGCGATCAGGTCGACGAATTCACGGCCATAGGCGTCGCGTTTCTTCTCGCCGATGCCCGGTACGTTTTCCAGTTCGGTCGTACTCGTGGGCCGGCGTGCCAGCATCTCGCGCAGGGTGGCATCGTGAAATATCACGTAGGGCGGAACATCCTGTTCCTTGGCCAGACGCAGGCGCAGCTCCCGCAGTGCTTCCCACAACGGTTCGTCTTCCATTTCAATGGGCGGCAGTTCCTTTTTCAGGCGGCTGCGCGCACGCCCGCGCTTGCCGCTGCGATCCACGCGCAGCTCCAGTGTCTCCCGCCCCTTGAGCAGCGGCTTGCAGTGCGCGCCCAGGGCCAGACCGCCGTAGGCGGGATCGACGCGTACGTACCCCAGGGCGATAAGCTGGCGGATGATGGATCGCCATTGCTTGGTTTCCACCTCGGCGCCCACGCCGAAGGTCGATAGCCCGTCGTGGCCGAGTTCAACCGCTCGATCGCTTGCGCTGCCGCGTAGATGGTCGATCACGTAACCGGTGCCGAAGCGCTGGCCGGTGCGATAGATCGCCGATAGCGCCATCCGCGCCAGCCGGGTCGCATCGTAGGTTTCGGGCGGGTTCAGGCAGGTATCGCAGTTGCCGCAGGGCTGTTCGCGCTGTTCGCCGAAATAACCCAGCAGGCTGACCCGCCGACAGCTGGCCAGCTCGCAGTAGGCCAGCATTGCATCGAGCTTGCTACGTTCCACGCGCTTGCGCTCTTCAGGCGCATTGCCCTGCTCGATCATGCGCGAGCGCTGTACCGTATCGTTCAGGCCATAGAGCATCCAGGCGGTGGCCGGGGCACCGTCACGCCCGGCGCGCCCGGTTTCCTGGTAATAGGCCTCGATGCTCGCCGGCAGATCGACATGGGCCACGAAGCGCACGTCGGGCTTGTCGATGCCCATGCCGAAGGCCACCGTCGCACACACGATCACGCCCTCTTCGCGCAGAAACCGCGCCTGATGGGTCTGACGCAGCTGCGCGGGCAGCCCGGCATGATAGGCCAACGCGGTCTTGCCGCGCTGATTGAGCCATTCTGCGGTTTCCTCGGTCTTGCGGCGCGACAGGCAATAGACGATCCCGGCCTCGCCGTCGTGTTCGCGTTCTATGAAATCGAGAAGCTGCTGCTTGGCGCTGCCGCGTTCGGCAACCCGGTACTGGATATTCGGGCGGTCGAAGCTGTGCAGGAAAACGTTGGCCTGCTCGAGGCGCAGCCGTTCGATGATCTCGGCACGGGTCGGCAGGTCAGCGGTCGCGGTGAGCGCAACCCTCGGCACCTGGGGAAAGCGGTCGGCGAGCGCGGCCAGCGCGCGATACTCGGGCCGAAAGTCGTGCCCCCATTGCGATACGCAGTGGGCCTCGTCGATCGCCAGCAGGGAGATACGGCAATCGGCCACGAGATCGAGCATGCGCGGTTGCATGAGCCGTTCGGGCGCGACGTACACCAGGTCGATGGTGTTTGCGCGCATCGCCTGCTCGATGGCCTGCTGATCGGCGAAATCAAGGGTGGAGTTGAGATAGGCCGCACGTACGCCAAGCTGTTCCAGTGCTGCGACCTGATCGGCCATCAGCGCGATCAGCGGCGAAACCACGATTGCCACGCCATCGCGTACCAGCGCCGGAATCTGATAGCACAGCGACTTGCCGCCGCCGGTCGGCATGAGCACGAGCGCGTCGTCGCCGTTGCAGACGGTATCGATGATTTCAGCCTGGCGGCCACGAAACGCGTCGTAACCGAAGACCGACTGGAGAACCCCCTGTGGCGTTGCCTGCTCGGCGGCCACGTCAGCCCAGCAGTGCCGCCGCCGACGGCGCCAGCGGAATCACGTAGAACAGCACGGCAAAGAAATGAAACACGCTGCCGCCAATCACGAACAGATGCCAGATCGCATGGTTGTACGGCATGCTGTTCCAGGCATAAAAGAGCACGCCCACGGTGTACGAAATACCGCCGGCCAGCAGTAGCCAGACCCCGCCCATGGCCACGTTCTCGATCACCGGGCCGATGACCAGCACTACCGTCCAGCCCATTGCCACGTAGAACGCGGTGGAGAGATACTTGACGTTATTCAGCCGGGTGAGCTTTATCAGCACTCCACCCACGGCCAGCGCCCAGATCAGGGTGAAAAGCGTCCAGCCCCAGACACCGCGCAGGTTCACCAGCGTGAACGGCGTATAGGTGCCCGCGATCAGCACGTAGATCGCGAGATGGTCGAAAACCTTGAGCACGCTTTTGGCGCGCGGCGGATGGACCGCGTGATACAGCGTAGACGACAGGTGGCTGAGAATGAGCGCGATGCCGAAAATGGTTACGCTGACGACGTGCCAGACGTTACCCAGCAGCGTGGCGTATACCACCATCACCACCAGCCCGGCTATCGATAGTGCCGTCCCGATACCGGAGGTGATGGCGTTGGCAATCTCTTCGCCGAGCGTGTAGCCGGCACTATTCACGCGACGCGTGAGCGGGGGTTGGCTGGTCGTATTCATGGCGCGCATTCTGCCATGCCCTTGTACGATTTGCCCCTTCAATATCGATGCGGCGTTCCCTGCGCCCGCCGCGCCTGCGCGCATACCAAACCCTTGCTGGGTTTAGCCGCCTACGCAAACAAAAAAGGCGCCCGCAGGCGCCTTTAATGCCAGTTCCGCGCTAGCGCACGTTACTGGTTGGCCGCACGCGCAAATGGCGGTTCTTCGATATTGTCCGAGACTTCATCCTTGTAATACTCCTCGGCCGAGAAGGTATCCACCTGGATGGCCTCGAGCCGCGCGGCTTCGGCCTTGCGGATCTTGGCGGCATCGTCCTGGGTGATCACGCCCACGCCGACCGCCGACTCCAGCGCCTCGAGCAGGTTCGGGGCCTGGATCTGCTTTTTGTGCAGGGCCTTGCGAACCCGCATCGTCGGTTCCTGCGCTTCGCTGACCAGACGCCAGGCGTTGAGCAGACGGCCCATGCCGGGCTCGTCGTCGCGCGGCGTACCCATGCCGCCGGCCACGCGCTGGTACTGTGCGCCCGGCGCCTGAATGCTGGCCGCGACCGCACGGTCCATGGAGTCGCGCGGACCGGTGGACAGCGGATTGATCTTGAGCCAGAAGCGGCCGGGATAGCGCAGAATCCAACCCAGCACCGGCACGTCGAAGTTGGCATAAATGCCTTCGAAGGCCAGCTGTACCTGATGCAGGCTGTAGCGCAACGCCCAGTGCACGAGGGGCAGGTCTTCCTTGCGACTGCCTTCGGCCTTAAAACGACGCAGCGTGGTCACGCCGAACAGCATCCACGACAGGGCATCGGAGAAACGCCCGGAAATCTTGCCGCGCTGCTTGAGCTTGCCGCCGATCAGGAACATGGCCAGATCCGTCAGGAAGGCAAAACGGCTCGACGCCCAGCCGAGCTTGCGGAAGTACTGCGCGGTTTCATCGTTTACCGGCGTGCTTACCGTCCAGCCACGCGTAACCCCGCGCAGAATGCCGCGGAAGAAATTCTTAACCGAGTGACCCATCCAGCCCAGGATCGCCTTGCGGAAGGCCGGTACGTCGTCGGCCTGGACGGCGTTGAGCGTATCCAGCGCGAACGGATGGCAGCGTACCGCGCCCTGCCCGAAGATCATGAGCGTGCGGGTGAGAATATTCGCGCCTTCCACGGTGATACTCACCGGCGCGCCGGTATAACCACCGCCGAGGATATTGTTCGGGCCCTGCATGACGCCGGCGCCGGCCATGACATCCATGCCATCGGTCACCAGTTGCTGGCCGATCTCGGTGGTCTGCTGCTTGAGAATGGCCGAGATCACCGGCGGATGATTGCCGTTGTCCACGCCCGCACAGACGTAGATACGCGCGGATTCCAGGGTGTAGGTCAACGCGGCGATACGCGCGATCTTGGCCTCCACGCCTTCCATGAGGCCGATCGGAATACCGAACTGCTCGCGCACGATGCTGTACGGACCCACCGCAGCGGCGCTGGTCTTGGCAAGGGCCACACCGCTGGCCGGCAGCGATACGGCACGACCGCCGCCCAGCTGTTCCATGAGCATGCGCCAGCCCTGGCCGGCCCCGTCTACGCCACCGATGATGTTTTCCACCGGCGCGACCACGTCCTTGCCGTAGATGGGCCCATTGTCGAAAGCGCCGATCGGCAGATGATGATCACCCAGCTCCAGCCCGTCCATGCCCTTTTCGAGCATGACCACGGTGATCCCGGGAAATTCGCCCTTGCCCAACAGGTTGTCCGGGTCGTGCAGCGAGCAGGCAAGGCTGACGATATTGGCGATCGGCGCCAGCGTGATATAGCGCTTGGAGAAATTCAGTCGAATCTTGGCTTCGCCGTCATCGTCCTTGAATACCACGCCCTCGGCCTTGATCGAGGCCGCATCGGAGCCGGCCGTGGGCTCGGTCAGACCAAAGCACGGTACGTACTCGCCGCTCGCAAGCCCCGGCAGATACTTGTCTTTCTGCGCCTGGGTGCCGTACTCGAGCAACAGCTCCGCTGCCCCCAGAGTATTGGGGATAACAATCAGGGTGCCCACCGGGCCCAGGCCTGAGGTCTTGGTCATGACCGCACTGCGGGCGAGCACGGAGAAGCCGGAACCGCCGTACTCTTTCGGGATGATCATCCCGAAGAAGCCCTTGTCGCGAAGAAACTGCCAGATGTCGTCAGGAATGCGGCGCGTTTCGCGCAGCTTCCAGCCATCCACGCGATGCAGCAATTCTTCTACCGGACCATCCAGAAACGCTTGTTCTTCCTCGGACAAGCCCGGATAGGCTTCATCCATCATGGCACGGAAATTTGGATTACCGCTGAAAAACTCGCCGTCGATCCAGACCGAGCCGGCCTCAAGGGCATGGCGCTCTGTATCCGATATTTTCGGCAATAGTTTGGCGTCGTTGATCTTCTTCAGAAGTGTCGCAAACATGGCATCTCCATGGCTCGAAGCGTCGGGAGCGCGGCTCGACGAAAGCTCGCAGGCAAGCTGTGGCCGCACTGGGTGCTTACCCGACTATACCCGCGCCCGATGCGCTGCACAAAGGTAATTTCCAATACCCTGGCGCCGCTTTTGATCGACCGGTACACGCATTACCCTGCGCGATTTCAAGTTGCCCGCAATTATTTCAGCCAGTTATGCAAACTTGGGCACATACACGGAGCTTGATACAGTCGCCTAGAATTTGGCGCGTAATGAGTGTTACCCGTGATTGATCGATACCCCAGAACCACCAGCGAACGTGAACGGACGCTTTCGCGTCTGGACCCCGCAACGCGTATTCGTATCGAAGCCGCAGCGCTGGAATTGTTTTCCGAGCGTGAGTTCCATCGCGTCAAGCTGATCAACATCGCGCGCGAGGCCAGAATCAGCCTGCAAACGCTGTACAAATACTATGGCAGCAAGGAAGCGGTGCTGTTCGCCAGCCTGGATACCTGGCTGGGCGATCTGGCCAATCGCATGATCGATCATCTCCAGGGCATCGAAAATTTCGAGGATCGCCTGCGCAAGGTGTTCTGGGTGCTGCTAGATTATTTCGAGCGCAACCCCAAGGTCGCGCAAATCATTCTGAGCTCGGTCTATCTGAGCACCTGGCGTGACGACGACACCTTCCGTCAGCCGGCGCTCATGTCGGTATTTCTGGGCGTGATCAATGACGGGCGCGAACGTGGCGTGCTCACCGACGAAGTCGACGAGATCGAGATTTCCGATTTTATCTGGGGGGTGGCCAATCGCATGGTGGCGATGTGGTTGCTGCGTGGCCGCAAGCGGCCCCTCGCCGAGAAGGCACCGGCCATGTTCAACATGGTTTGGCGTGCTATCGCCAGCGAACGTGTGCTCGCCGAGCAGCTCGGTGAGCGCGCGCCGGCCAGCGAACCGGCAACCGCCGCGGGCTGAAGCGACAATCGCCCGCCCGGCCCCGGCGATCCACGGCAGGCGCGGGTGCGCTACATGGTATAGCTGGTGCGTCGATTCTCGAGCATGCCGGCAAGCAGCGTTTCCAGGCGTTGCTGCGTGGCACCGCCGTCCTGGGCGGCGAACTGAACGCCGATGCCGGCCGGGCGCTGGCTGCCGGTGTTGCGCGGCGTAACCCACACGACCTTGCCGGCGACGGGCAGGCGTTCGTTCTGCTCCACCAGGTGCATCAGCAAAAACACGTCTGCGCCCATATCGTAAGTCGTCTGGGTCAGATACTGCTGTTTCACGAACAGCCCACCGTTGGTCACGAACGGCATATACGCCGCACACAGCTCGGCGCGGTCGGCCACATCCAACCGAACGATTCCGGACTGGCTTGCAACATTCTGTTCGGGCATCTATCTACTCGGCTTGCGCTTGAGACGGGTTTTCAGATCCAGCAGCAATGACTCTACCACCAGTTGCCAGTCGGCATTGCTGCGTGCCAGGCGCGCAGCCTCGGCCACCTGTGCGCACCAGGGCTGAAAAGCATGCGGGTCCATGCGCGTGGCGACCCGTGCCAGGCTCTCCGGCAACGCCTGTGAGTTATCGGCCGGATCGCCGCTTTTCATGAGGGCGAGCGATAGCAGGCCGCTCGCCCGGCGATAGAGCCAATCGGTCAACAGATCCGCCGGCTGCTTTGCCAGGCGTTCCGCGGCCGAGGCCGGATCCTCGCGATTGCGTATCACGTCGGATAGCGCGCTGTCCCAGCCGTCGATCAGGGTGGCGTAATCCTGGGCGTGGCGATCGACCACGGCGAAGGGTGTGCGCAGACTGTCGACATCCAGGCCGTCGCAATCGACCTGCCGTGCCTCAAGCCACTGCCTTGCCTCGTCGGGCTCCGGCGGCGCGAGCCGCCAGAGCTGGCAGCGGCTGCGTATCGTGGGCATCAATGCCGAAACACGGTCGGTGACCAGAACGATATGACAGGCCGGCGGCGGTTCCTCGAGCGTCTTGAGCAGACTGTTCGCAGCGCTGGGCGAGAGCGCCTCGGCCGGGTCGATCCAGCCGATACGGCCGCTATCGTACTGGGGGGTAAGCTGCAGCCGTTGGGAGAAGGCGCGTACCTGGTCGACCTTGATGAGTTTGCCGGTTTCCTCCGGTGTCAGGCGCGAGATATCCGGATGGGTTTCAGCCTGGCGCTGGCGGCAGGCCGCACAGTGGCCGCAGGCATCGCCGTTACGGTCGGGCGCGCGGCATAGCAAAGCAGCCACGATACGCTCGGCAAACACGCGTTTACCGATGCCCGGCGGGCCGCACACCAGCAGCCCGTGGGCGACACGGTCCATCGCCATCGCCTGGGCCATACGCGTCCAGAGCGTGGCATGCCAGGAAGGCTTGGCGACGTCGTCGGCGGGGGTATCGCTCATATCAGATCGGCCAGCGCCTGCTCGATATGGCGACGAACGGCATCGGGGTTTTCGCTGGCGTCGATCACGCGATAGCGCGCCGGCTGTGCCTCGGCACGTGCCAGATAGGCCGCGCGAACGGTTTCGTGAAAAACCAGCGTTTCCCGATCGAACCGATTGCCCTCGCCGCGCTTGCCGGCACGGGCCAGCCCCTGGTCTACCGGCAGATCAAACAACAGCACCCGGTCCGGGCGGCGTTCGCCCTGTACGAGGGTTTCCAGTGCCGCGACCGTTTCGCTGCCCAAACCGCGTGCGGCGCCCTGATACGCATAACTGGCATCGGTAAAGCGATCGGTGAGTACCCAGGCGCCGCGACCCAGGGCCGGCTCGATTACCTCGTTCAAGTGGGCGGCGCGGGCGGCGAAGACCAGCAACAGTTCGCTCATCGGCGGCATGGGCGTATCGTATTCGCCCATGAGCACGCCGCGTATCGCTTCACCGAGCGCGGTACCGCCCGGCTCACGCGTGCAGACCACGTCGTGACCGGCTGCCTCGAGCATGGCCGCAACGGCTGCGATCTGGGTGCTCTTGCCGGCACCCTCCCCGCCTTCGAAGGCAATAAAACGCGCCCCGTCATCCACGACCGCCACGCTCAAGAGCCCCGCTGATACTCGTCGACCGCGCGATTGTGCTCGGCGAGCGTGTCGGAAAATACGTGGCTACCGTCGCCACGCGAGACGAAATACAGCGCAGTCCCCGGCTCCGGATTGAGGGCAGCCTTGATTGCCGCGCGCGAGGGCATGGCAATCGGCGTGGGCGGCAAGCCGGCCCGGGTATAGGTGTTGTAGGGCGTATCGCGGCGCAGATCCGAACGCCGGATATTGCCGTCGTAGTCCTCGATGCCGTAGATCACGGTCGGGTCGGTTTGCAGGCGCATGCCCTTCTCGAGCCGCCGTGCGAACACGCCGGCGATACGCCCACGCTCGGCCGGCACCGCCGTTTCCTTTTCGATGATCGACGCAAGAATCAGCGCTTCGTAGGGTGTCTCGACCGGCGTATTTTCGGAACGCTGTTCCCATTGTGTATCGAGATAGCGCTGCATCGCCTGGTAGGCGCGCTTGAGAAACGCGATATCGGTCATGCCGCGGGGAAACAGATACGTGTCCGGCATGAAGCGCCCTTCCGGGTTTTCATCCGGATGGCCTATCGCGGCCATCACCTCGGCGTCGCTCTTGCCGGTCAACTGATGATCGATCGCGTCGTTTTCGGCCATGAGCTTGCGGAATTCGGAAAAACGCCAGCCTTCGACCAGGGTAAGCCGATATTGCCGTGTCTTGCCCGAAACCAGCAGTTCCAGCAGATGGGCGGGTGTCTGGCGCGCCGGCACCACGTACTCGCCGGCTTTGATGTTGCCGGCCACCCCCTGAAAGCGCGCATACAGCGACAGGTATTTCGCATCGCGGGGGCGCGTGATGATGTCTTCGGCCAGCAGGCGCTGGGCGATGGCGGTGAAGCTCATACCGCTATCCACGGTCAGCAGCTTGCCCTCGCCGTTGTTCAGCGGCGAATTGAAAAACCGGGTCGTATCGATCGCCAGCGCGGCACATGCCAACACGCCCAGGCCGATCACAACCCATACCACCCGTTTAATCACCGCTACCTGCCTTGTCGTTGCTCTCGCTGCGTTGAGTCGCGCGAGTGTCGAGTTCGTTCAATAAGCTGCGCGCGTACTCGGCCGCCGATTCGCTTTCGTCAAGCGCACGACCATCAAGATGCGATATCGCGACCACCCCGCCCACGCTGTTGCAGGCGACGCTGGCACTGCAACCGCTGAGGTCCGACGGGCGGATATCGCGTTCGCTTACCCGCCTACCCGCCTGTTCGAGCTTACGCCAGAGCCGCTGGCGTGTGGCCCCGATGATACCTGCCCGCGCCAGCCTCGGGGTGTACCACTCGCCATCGGCATCAATAAAGAAAAGGTTTCGCATGGTGGTGGCAATCACGAACCCTTCGGCATCGCCCATCCACGCATCGGCCTGGCCGCGGGCGTCGCACTCCGCGCGCGCCAGCACCTGCTCAAGCCGGTTGAGATGCTTGATGCCGGCCAGGCGCGGCTGGATGGCCAGCTCGATCGAGGATCGCGCCAAAGCCAGCGGCGCGGGCACGCCCCGTGCATGCGCGGGCAGTTCGTGTGCGCTCACGATACGGCGCGGCTGCGGCGGGGGTGGGGGGG
>NZ_APNL01000023.1:0-38406 GCF_040361435.1 Salinisphaera sp. C84B14
CCGGCCGAGCACCGTGCGAACACTCAAGGGCTATTTCAGTAGCCGCCTAGGGAAGAATGGTGGCTTGTGACAGCATCCGCCAGAGAGGATCCGCCAAGCCGCCTAGAGCGATAGTAAACAACGCGCATAAGAAGACAGAGGTTGCCGCCCAGTAGCCGAGTGTGTGCATGGGCCGTGCCGGCTCGGCGAAATATACGGGTGCCAGCACGCGCAGGTAGTAAACGAGCGAGACCACGGTATTGACCAGCGCGACCACCGCCAGCCAGGCGTAGCCGGATTCAATCGTGGTGACGAACAGCGCCAGCTTGCCGACGAAACCGGCTAGCGGTGGAATACCCACCAGCGATAGGAAACTCAGGATCAGTGCGGCCGCGAGCAGGGGATGCGCGGTGGCGAGGCCGCGGTAGTCGGCCAGGTTCGTGCGCCCGCGTAGCTGCGTCACGACACCGAATGCTGCGAGATTCGCGACCGCATAGCTCGCGAGAAAGAACAGCAAAGCCGGCAGGGCATAGGGGTCGAGCCCCAGCACGGCGACCGCCATCAGTGCGTAGCCGGATTGCGAGACCGAGGACCAGCCCAGCATGCGCCGCACGTCATTCTGACCAAGCGCGCCCAGATTGCCGATGGTCATCGTCGCGACCGCGATCGTGGCAACCACGGCGCGCCAGGCAATGTCGTGTTGCGGGAACAGATCGACGAAGCGGGCCAGCGCGATGGCCGCGCCGACCTTGGGTGCAATAGTGAGAAAGGCGGCCGCGGGCGGCGGCGCGCCCTCGGCGACATCCGGCATCCAGGTATGGGCCGGCACGGCAGCGAGCTTGAACGCGACACCCACAACGACAAGGCTGAAGGCGACGAGCGTCATCCATTGCGGACTGTCGTTCGTGCGGGCGGCCAACTCGCCGTAGTCCGTGGTGGCAAACAGCCCGAACATCAACGTCACACCGAGTACGAGTAGAGTGTTCGCCAGTGCGCCAACCAGAAAATACTTCATGCCGGCTTCGACCGACAGCGGCCAGGCACGGTGGTAGGCGGCCAGCGTGTAGCCCGTCACCGAGGACAGCAGAACGGCCATGATCAATTGCATCAGGTCGGCCGCGCCGGCAAGCAGCATGGCCCCGAGTGTGGCCAACAACAAGATCGCATAGTATTCGCCGTGGCGCCGGTCGCTGCGCAGCCATTCGGGCGTCAGCAGAACGCTCAAGGCAGCCGTGGCCAGGATGATCACGCGCGCCCAGATGCTGGCGCCGTCGAGGGCCCAGACCCCCGAAAAAGTCAGTCTCGGGGCTTCGCCCAGTTGGGCGATACAGAACGCGGCGGCCACGGTCAGACCGATGAGCGCGCCCGGGGCAGCCAACCATTGATCGCGCTCGCGCATGAAGCTCGCCGCCAGTAGCAGCGCGACCGCGCTGACCAGAACGCTGAGTTCGGGGAGAACGTCGCCGACCGGCATCCTAGAACCCGGCCGTCAAAAAGGCGGTCGCACTGTTGATCGGAAGGTGCGCTCGACGACGCGATCTGATTTGAATAACGGGTTTGAGTATCTGGTTCCTGCCGGGACGTCGCATCATCGGTAGCGGTCGGCCGCATACTCCACATCATCCAGCCCATCATGATCATGCAGGGCAGGATGAACAGCAGCGGCACGGCCCCGATGGCCACGACCCAGTTCCAGTTGAATACAAGCCCGACCGCCGCGGCGGCAACGCCGCCGACTAATACGCTGCGGGGTTCGAGCCAGCGCCGGGCTGGAGGAACGGAGTCGGGTGACGTCGATTTTCCGGAATCACAGCTTTTCATCGTTTGTTACCTCGGTAATTGCCTGAATAAAGGCTCAATACGTCGTGTAAACGTCGCCATTCAGCGTTTTGATGACGAACGGTTCGCTCTTTTTGCCGGGCATGCCCGGCGAGCCGCTCGGCATGCCGGGTAGCGCGATACCTCGGATATCGGGTTCCTCGCGCAGCAGCTTGGCAACGACCGGCTCAGGTACATGCCCGACGACGACGTAGTCGCCGATGAGAGTGGTGTGACAAGACGACAACGCCGGTTCGACGCCGTGCTTTTCGTTGAGAGCCGCCATATCGTCCGTGTCGAGCACGTCCACCTCATACCCCTTGGCGTTGAGGTAGTCGGCGTACTGCTCACAGCACATGCAGCCCGGGTTGTGGTAAAGGCGAGCCTGTACCGGTGCCGCGATGGCCGCGCCGGTCGAGATAAACAGAACGAGCATGAGCGTTAGGCGCGCCACGGTCGCATTACGTAGTTGGGTCATCGGAAGAACTCCACGTGATCTAGGCAGTTCCGGAAAGCCGTTAGGCGTGCACATGCGACGTCATGGTTGCTGTCGCATGACAGACCAGCACTGACCGCAGAGGCGCGGTCTGTGTAAGCTCAGCCGGAGTTTGTGACGCGCTCAGGCGTCAGTCAGATCAAGCGTGGATAGCTCGCGGGGGAAAAGGGTCGGGCCCTTCGAGTTGGCGGCCCAAATGCGTTTCGATATGAAACGTGGGCGCCGCAGGTGGCAGGGGCGTAACCCCGGCAGTGTTATGCGCAACATCAGCCATCATGCCGCAGATGGCCACTGCGCAAGTCGAAGTCGCCGCGGTTGAGTGCTGCGGCTTCGTGGTGTCGGCCTGACATAACGAGCAATCGCTTGACGCGTTCTCGGCCGGCATGGTCCACGCCATGACCGCTGGACTGGCCAGCACGCTGGTGAATACCAGCATCAAGATCAGCGCGTGGAGCACGGTAGACTTCATGCTTTCAATATATGTCACGAATATGCTGTAAACAATACCCGGAGTGTGGTACGGGGTCGGTATTTTTTCGGGCAGCCGGGTGGATAATGCAGCGTTTGTTTCCGGACGGCCCGGCCTTCGCACATATAAGCCACGAGGCGTTTTATGTAGCCGGTTTCGATGTGTATTCAGTCAATGCGACCTTTTGCGACCAATTCCTTCCAAGTTGGAACCACTGCACACCTTCGGCGAGAAAGGCGTTAGGCCGTGGGCCATCCGGCGCCGGCCATGTTTGGCGAATAACAATTGGCCGCTGGCATTAATCCCGCCGCGCATTCTGCGAGCACCCGGCTTGTATGAAGGGTGCTGCACAGAGCCCGAGTCGTCGCGATCGGATCGATGCCTTTGTCATCAACCGGGCTGGCTTTCGCTGAACCCTCGATCAGCGCAATCAAACGGGCGGAGCGGTCTGGCGCACGCCGCGTGATGCGAACCAGTTGTGGAGACGGGCCCAAGTCGTGGAGGCCCCGGACATTCGGGTCCATAAAATGGCAGTTTGAAGCCGGAACCGATGCCGATCTCCAGTATGTCGCCTGCGCGCAAGACACGCCGGTGATAGGGCGCCAAGTGCCGGTTAAGTATGGCCATGTAACAAAGCCTTGGTAGAGCGCTATGTCGTGATATAAGCCCATTATTAAGCGCGCTTTTTGCTACTCGCCAACGCATCGAAGAACATCCTTGGCCGCTGCCAGAGTGAGTTGACGAAGATCGCGGTCGCGCTGGCGGCCATGGCCACCAGCGTCCAAACGGGGGTAGATCAGACCGGGAACGGCCGGAGAGATGCCGATGCCGTTAAACAAAAGGCCAAGCCTAGGTTCTGCGACATCTTGCGATACCCCAGCGGCTGACCTCCCAAGCGGTGATCACCGCGCCGAGTTGGCCATTGAGGATGATGATATCGGCTGCGTCGATGGCGATGTTGGTACCCGGCCCCATGGCGATGCGGATATCGGCCGGCATCAGCGCCGGCGCGTCGTTGATGCCGTCACCGACCGCGCAACGCGCGGCGACAGCCCAATTTTCTCGTAACCGCGCAGCGTATCGACAGCCATTCCAACTTTCCGCGAAGTTTCACCGACGCCAGAGATAGGAGTCACTTCTTAGGGCTCATGTGTAAGTGGGTGAATAGATCCTTATATACATTACGAAGGCCATAGACAGCCTTAACCACTCAAGAGTGCGTTCGCTATCGCGATGTTAATTTGAATTCCGGGCCGTATTCTTAATCTGTTCGGATTCACTGGGCCATCAATAGCGGCAAAACTGCGAGGCAGGGGAAGGGGACAGCTAACCGCTGTCCCCTTTGTTAAGCGACGTTACGCTGCTCTCTTCGAGCGAAATTTAGTCGCTATTGTGAGAGCCAGCGTGAATATGCGACTGCGGATCAGTATGGTCTTGGCCTTCCTGATTCTCCTTTTTCGCACCACGTGTGGGTGTGCTTTCGGAGGGTCGCCCAGGCTCGCCTGAGTGGTCAATTACGTCGTAATCGTCGGCGCCTCTCGAACCGCTGTCGCCACGACTAGGGGTAACTGTCTTGGAACTGGCTTCGACATTTACCACCGCCTGAGGATCTCTTGATGCCGTATTGTCGGCTGATTCGGCTCCATGTCCTACCCCAGCGCTGGCGGTCATGAATATAACGCTACTGAGAAATAGAGAAGTCGCGATAAACCAATGTGATGCGGACGGATTAACATTTGAGATGTGCATGAGTTCACTCCCGTAATTCATATCAATGATGAAGCTGCAAAGCGCGATCTGCGTTTGCTAGCTCGTGTTGGCTCAGGCTGACAATTCGCATTTATAGCTCAGAGCACGGCTCAGGCCAGCGGACAAAAGCAGATTTGATTAGCGTTTGCTTATTCCAGGCGCGTTTAAGCCGGTGTCAATGCGAAAAGGCTACGATCCTGTGGCGGGAGGACGGTATGGTGGGGACGTAAAGCCGCTGCCAACTTGCGTCTGTGTAAACGCAGCAGGCTTTAGCGCAGAATTATAGTCTGATATGAATACAGTACTACTAGCGCCTAGAGCACTCGATGCGCAATGGCCGACAGATGCGCATTCTTGGTGCGTCTGATCCCCTGAGCCATCGCGATGTCCATCGTCGATGGTATATGCGGCTTTTGTCGGTTCGCTGCCGATTGTGGATTGCGCGTGGGCCCCGGCGAACTGGGTCGAAATGCTCGGCGCCGTTTGTTCGCTGGCCTGCGTGGCGAACGTAGCCAATAAAAGTGTTAGTGCCAACAGAAGACGCATGTGATCGAAAGTAGTTGCGGTTAGGTAAAATTCAAGAGCGTGATGTGCTGAGTAACGACGTGAGTTGCGGGCGTCGGAAGTAGATTGAATCGCGACTTGACTCAGGGGGCGGTCGATACTCTATTCAAACCATGACCGCCGTAAGATCGCCAGCAGCAAAGCGCCAATATAGCCGCCGTGGATTGATCCTGAGCGAATCTGTGATCGTGTTTCCAGTTGCTGATGCTTTCGGTGTGCATGGAGCACTCCTCATCTGCGGCTGAATGCCGGCCGGTGTGTTGCGGGATTCGGTCGTTGCTTAGTTGGGCCGATTCTTGAGAGTTTACCGTTGGCGCCGGCTGGCAGCATCGGCGCGAGCGAAACGGGTGGTGCTCGTGGGCGCTAGGCGATAGGGTCTGCCTTGCATCGGGTCGAGCGCATCGCTTGGCGCAGGCTTTTATTGTCAGCGGTACTGTCCACCGGTACAAAAGGCCGGCCCACGCGCTTTGGCGCTTGCCAATTACCTAGGTCCTTAATGATATGCGCCGGGTGTTTCGGCTAGTCAAGCCGCGTCGTTTGTAGACGGCGGTCGGATGCGGATGTGCGCCGACTGTAGCGCGGGCAGATGACTCACCAGTTCATTTTCCACATCACTCGCCACAGTATTTGCTTGATCTATCGTGGCATTGCCTACCAATGTTATATTGAGTTCAGCAACCAACTGGTGCCCTAGCCACCGCGCCCGAACGTTAGACACATCACGGATGTTATCGACGTGCGCAGCGGCATGTCGGATATCGTCGATTACCTGCGGATCTACGCCATCGAGCAAGCGACTAAAAATGGCTTTTCCAGATTGCCAGACAATAGCGAAAATCGCGGCTGTAATCAGCAGGCCGACGATTGGATCAGCAAGCGGAAATCCCAGCCAAACCCCCGCCGCGCCACCGACTACTGCAAGGCTGGTCAGACCATCGGTACGGGCGTGGTAGCCATCGGCGACCAGGGCGGCGCTATTCATCTGGCGGCCGACTCGGATCCGAAAAACGGCCACCAATTCGTTACCGATAAAACCAATCACTCCAGCGACAGCCACCCAGAGCAGATGCCGGATGGGTTGTGGATCCAGCAATCGGTCGATCGCCTGATAGCCCGCCACCAGCGCGCTGAAGAGAATAATCAATACGATCAGTACACCGGCCAGATCTTCGACACGTCCATAACCGTAGGTGAACCGCTTACTGGTGCCGCGTTGAATGAGACGAAACGCGACCCAGAGTGGAATTGCCGTGGCGGCATCACCCAGATTGTGGATTGTATCGGCAAGTAGCGCCACGCTGCCGGAGATCAACACGATCCCGAGCTGACCTAAGAAAGTGATCGCGAGGATTACGAACGACCATTTGATCGCCCAGATGCCGCGCTCTGTAGTGGCGATGCTCGGGTCGACCACGCCGTGCGTGTGGCCATGCTCGCTATCGTGATTGTGATGATGGGCACGATGCTTATGCGCATGATCCTCCGGACCGCCGAAACCCAGCCAGCTCAGAGTCGCTTTGATAATCGACGCTGGTTTTTTCATAGGTACTTGGTAATCGCTTTGAACTCTTCCATCAAAACGCGTGCCTCTACAGCGCCTTTTTCGAAAAAGCGTTCATCAAAGCAGTGATCGATATGGTCATGAACCAAAGTGTTTTTCGCATTCGTGATGGCCCGTTCGACGGCGTGAAGTTGCTGGGTCGTTTCAAGACAGCCGCGGCCGTCTTCCAGCATCTTGATGACGCTTTGCAGGTGACCGTGAGCGCGTTTGAGCCGCCGGATGATCTCGGGGTGTGTGGTATGAGTACTCATGGCCTTGATCCTATCCCCCTGGATAGGATACAGTCAATATGTGCCACCCTACTGATAGGGTTCGGTTCGCAAAAACCGTGTGACACCTTAGCGGCCGCAACGAGGATGTTCCGCTAAGAATTAACGCTATGACCGGGGTTTGATCTAGGCTTTCCATGCAGCTCAAAAAGACATACTGGTTGCAACTGGCCGCGGTCATGATGCTCATGATGCAGGCAGCAGGTCTGCATGCCCATATCAGCATCGACGCGAGTGAGGCCTCGATCCAGAGCCATTTGCAGGCGGCCGAGTCGCACGCAGACAGCCATGCGTCAGACAGCGAGTTGTCTGACGACGCATCCAATCATCTGACCCAAGCGACCTCGGCCAAGTATCAGAGCACCATGGGCTTGATTCTTCCGGTCTTTCTGGCCTGCGTGCTGCTGGATGGCCCCGCCTCCTCGGTTAAGCCCGATTTCCCAGACGGGCAGGAAACGCCTCACCCTGCCGCTTACTACCAGCGGCCGCCTACCCGCGGCCCGCCTGCTATTGCCTGATCAAAGGGCCTGATCGAAGGCAATCGTTGCCGCTTTCTATCAGCGGCACATCGGCGCGTATGCGCCGTTAGCAGGAGTTTTCAAATGAATATTGGTATTCGACGCATCACTTGCGTGATGGGTCTCATGCTTTGGTGCGTGTCGGCTTCAGCCGCGCCGGACGTCAACCCGTCGCCAGCACCGCTTACTTTTTCCGATGCAATCTCACGGGCCCTGGAACGCAATCCGA
Source organism: Salinisphaera sp. C84B14 (assembly GCF_040361435.1). Lineage (NCBI taxonomy): Bacteria > Pseudomonadati > Pseudomonadota > Gammaproteobacteria > Salinisphaerales > Salinisphaeraceae > Salinisphaera > Salinisphaera sp. C84B14. Next base: position 7,653 of record NZ_APNL01000023.1, read on the forward strand.
GCCTGAGCGTTTTCGCATACAGGCAGCGCGCGCTCGGTGGTCGCCGCGATACGGCCGCGCTAAGGCCCGCGCCCGAGTTGCAGTTCGAGCTACAGGACTTCGGCGGCACAGGCAGTGCGAGAGGCTTTGATCGCGCGGAAGCGACCTTGGCGCTTTCGCAGGTAATCGAACTTGGCGGTAAACGCGATGCCCGAGTCGGCGTTGTGGATGCGCGCCAGCGAGCGGTTGCGATTCAAGAGAAAGCGCAGGAGCTCGACGTTTTGGCCTCGGTCGCGCGTCGCTTCTACGCGGTCGCGGCAGCGGATGAACGCCTAGCGGTCGCCAAGCGTGCGTCCGAGCTTGCTCGCGACGCTCTGAGGGGCGTGAATCGACGTGTCAATGCGGCGCGCGCGCCGCGTGCTGAAGCCGCGCGCGCCAAAGCGGCACTGGCACGTGCGCAGCTGAATCGGGCCGACGCCGAGCGTGAGTTAGAAACCGCCCTGTTACGACTCGCTGCGCTCTGGAACATGCCGAAGCCGGACTTCGAGACCATTCGTTCCGATCTCTACGCGGTAGGCGCACCCGGCGAGTTCGATGTATTGGCAGAGCGTATCGAGGCCAATCCGGACTTCCTACAGTTCACGGCGGAAAGTCGCATACGCCAGGCCGAGTTGCGTCTTGCTCAGTCGCAAACCCACAGCAACATCAGTCTGCGCGCTGGTGTAAAGCGCTTGGAGGATACCAGCGATACCGCGTTGGTCTTCGGCGCAAGTGTGCCGCTGTTTTCGCCCAGTCGTGCCGAGGGTGCCATCGCTGAAGCTGAAGCTCGTGGCGAAGCCGTGGGCGCGGAGCGACGCGCCATGCTGTTGGATACGCGGGCGCGACTGTTCTCGCTTTATCAGGCCCGGGCGCAAGCCATAGAAACAGTCCGCACCCTGCAAGACCAGATTATTCCGCAGCAGGAACAGGCACTGAGCGAAATTCGGCGAGGGTACGACCGCGGACGCTACAGCTACCTCGAGCGCGTGACCGCCCGTCGTGAGCTCATCGATGCCGAACGCGCATTGATCGGTGCCGCCGAGCGCGCGCATCGCCTGCGTGCCGATATCGAAAGCCTGACCGCCGAGCCGCTGCCCGGCGGTGACGGTCGTATCGAATTCAATAGCAATATCCAATATCCGGAGTCGCCATGAACATCCGTTTTCCAGCGGTCCTGGTGGCCGCTCTGATTTTGAGCGCGTGTGACGCCACCCAATTCGGCACAGCCAAAGCCGCGTCAGAGGCCGAGGCGGAGTCTGATGCCACAGCGCCGGCCGAAGGGCCGCACGGGGGGCGTCTTCTCGAAGACGGCAACTTCGCGTTGGAGGTCACGATCTTCGAGGATAACGTGCCCCCCGAATTTCGAATCTATGCGTATCAGGGGGGCGAGCCGGTCGATCTAAAGCAAGTCGAGCTGGAAGTCGAGTTGGAACGCCTCGGTGGACGCGTAGACCGCTTCGACTTCAAACCGAAAAACGACTATCTGCTGGGTGACGGCGTCGTGACCGAACCCCACTCGTTTGAAGTCATGGTCGCGGCCGAATACGAAGGCAATACCTCCCGCTGGGAGTACAGCTCCTATGAAGGGCGGGTCAGCATCGGCGCTGAGGCCGCCAAACGAGCGGGGATCACCACAACCCTGGCCGGGCCTGGGACGATTCGAGAGACAGTGAAGCTGTACGGCAATATCGTGCCCGATCCGAGCCGCGTGCGGCGTGTCGCGGCCCGTTTTCCGGGCGTTGTTGTGGCCGTCGACAAGGCCGTGGGCGATACCGTCGCCAAAGGGGAGCGGCTGGCTTCAGTGGAGGCCAACGACAGCCTGCGGCGCTACGCGGTGACTTCGCCCATCGCCGGCGTCGTGACCGAGCGTCGTGTCGAACCCGGTGAAATGGCCGGCACCGAGCCCTTGCTTACGGTGGCCGACTACGACGAGGTCTGGGCCGAACTTCAGGTCTTTCCGGGGCACGCCCGAAGCGTACAGGTCGGCCAGGCAGCTGCGGTAAGCACAAACGGCGATTCACAGGCGAAAACCACGATAAGTTACCGCGCCCCACGAGCTTCGGGAGTAGGCCAGAGCACCGTCGCCCGCGCTGTGCTTGCCAATCGGCAAGGGCACTGGACCCCTGGACATTTTGTGCAAGCCACGGTCGAGATCACGGAACGCGAAGTGCCGATCGCGATCGAGCGTCGCGCGCTGCAAACCTTTCGTGACTGGGACGTGGTGTTCATCAAAGTGGGCGAGGCCTATCAGGTTCGGCCACTGGAACTCGGCGCCGGTGACGGCGAGTATGTCGAGGTCATCTCGGGGCTCAAGCCCGACGAGCGCTATGTGGTCGACAACAGCTATTTGATCAAGGCGGACATCGAGAAGTCCGGCGCGGTCCACGGCCATTAACCGGAGCCTCCGATGATTGATGCGATTCTCAAATTCGCGGTGGAACGCCGCTGGTTGGTGCTGTTTTTGGTACTGGCCGTGGCCGCCCTCGGCGTATGGAATTATCAGCGCCTGCCGATCGATGCGGTACCGGATATCACCAACGTACAGGTACAGGTAAATACCGAAGCGCCGGGCTATTCGCCGCTGGAGGCGGAACAGCGCATAACGTTTGTAGTGGAAACCGCGCTGGCCGGACTGCCCAATCTGGCCTATACCCGCTCGATTACGCGGTATGGCTTGTCGCAGGTTACGGCGATTTTCGAAGATGGCGCAGATCTCTATGCCGCCCGCAACCGGATCAATGAGAAGCTCGCCCAGATCAAGAGCCAGCTACCGCCCGAGCTGGAGCCCGAGATGGGGCCGATCGCGACCGGTCTAGGCGAAATCTTCATGTATACGGTGACTGCCGAACCAGGTGCGACGCAGCCCGACGGTAGTCCTTATGATGCGATGGCATTGCGTACGGTGCAGGACTGGATCATCCGTCCGCAGCTTGTCCAGGTCCCAGGTATTACCGAAGTCAACACGATCGGTGGCTATGAAAAACAGTTTCATGTCACCCCGGATCCGGCGAAGCTGCTGGCTTACAACCTGACATTCGACGACGTCGCCGAGGCCCTGCGACGCAACAACAGCAATCTTGGCGCCGGGTATATCGAAGAAAACGGTCGCCGGCTTCTGGTGCGCTCACCCGGGCAGGTCAAGGCGATCAGCGGGCTGGAAAAGATCGTGCTGGCTCAGCGCAATGCCGCTCCGGTGCACGTTACCGACGTCGCCGACGTCGCGATTGGCAAGCAGTTGCGCACTGGCGCGGCCACGCGTGACGGACGCGAAACGGTGCTCGGCACCGCGTTCATGCTCGTGGGCGAGAATTCACGGGAAGTCGCAGCGGCCACCGCCGACAGACTGCAGGACATTCAGGCGTCGCTGCCCGAAGGCGTCACGGCCGAAGCGGTCTACAACCGCACCACGCTGGTCGACAAGGCGGTGGTGACGGTACAAAAGAACCTGCTCGAAGGCGCACTGCTGGTGATCGCAATCCTGTTTTTGTTGCTGGGAAATGTCCGTGCAGCCTTGATCACGGCAGCGGTAATTCCGTTGGCGATGCTCGCAACGATAACCGGTATGGTCCGTACCGGCGTGTCTGCCAATCTGATGAGTCTGGGCGCGCTTGATTTCGGCCTGATCGTGGACGGTGCCGTCATCGTGGTGGAGAACGCGGTCCGGCGCCTGGCCGAGGCACAGCGCGCGCACGGCCGTGTCCTGCCAAGAGACAAACGACTGGCCGTGACCTACAGTGCGGCCAAGGAGGTCATCGGGCCCAGCCTGTTCGGCGTGGGGATCATCACCGCCGTCTATATCCCGATTTTCACCTTGACCGGGGTCGAGGGCAAGATGTTTCACCCGATGGCAGCCACCGTGGTCATGGCGTTGATAGCGGCCATGGTGCTGTCGTTGACTTTCGTGCCGGCGGCCATTGCTCTGGGTATGACCGGCCGCGTGTCGGAGCATGAAAACTGGCTCATGCGGGCGGCCAAAGCTGGCTATGCGCCGCTGCTGCGCGGCGCCATGCTGCTGCGCTGGCCATTGATGGCGGTGGCGGTCGTGCTCGTGGCGGGCTCGGCCTGGCTCGCTACGAGCATGGGCAGTGAATTCGTGCCCCAGCTCGACGAGGGCGATATCGCCTTGCATGCGCTGCGTATCCCGGGGACCGGCCTCGAGCAGGCACTGACCATGCAGGAAGAACTCGAGGATAGGCTGCGCGAATTTCCGGAAGTCAAACTGGTCTTCGCCAAGGTCGGTACACCCGAGATCGCGACCGATGCCGTGGCGCCCGCCGTGGCCGACAACTTCGTGATCATGAAGCCCCGTGAAGAATGGCCGAACCCGGATAAACCCAAGGCGGAACTGGTGGATGAAATCGTTGCTGCGGTATCTGAACTGCCCGGCAACAAATACGAGTTCACCCAGCCGATCGAGATGCGCTTCAACGAGCTGCTGTCCGGCGTACGCGCGGACTTGGCGGTGAAGGTATTTGGAGACGATCTCGATATCTTGCTGCAAAGCGCGAACGAGGTTCGTGGCGTGTTAAGCGATATTGAAGGCGCACAAGATATCGCTGTCGAACAGATTACTGGCCTACCGGTCTTATCGGTCGAGCCGGATCGAAGCGCACTGGCCCGCTACGGCCTCAACGTGTCTGATATTCAGGAATTGGTTGCGGCCGGCGTTGGCGGGCAGCAGGCGGGCCTGATTTACGATGGCGATCGGCGCTTTGCCGTCATGGTTCGTCTTCCGGAATCGTTGCGGCAACGCCCCGATGCATGGCAGACGCTGCCGGTGCCGCTACCCGATGGCGGCTATGTCCCTCTGGCGGAAGTGGCCGACATCGAACGCGCGCCCCAGCCCAATCAGATCAGCCGCGAAAACGGTAAACGCCGGGTGGTGGTGACGGCCAATATGCGTGGCCGTGACTTGGGCCCGTTTGTGGCAGAGGCTCGTCGTAAAGTAGCGCAAGATGTCGATCTGCCAACCGGCTACTGGGTGGAATATGGCGGCACCTTCGAGCAGCTGGAATCCGCGAGCCAGCGGCTGACTATTGTCGTGCCCGTCACTCTCGTATTGATCCTCGCATTGCTGCTGATGGCTTTCGGTTCGCTCAAGGACGCCTTGATCATCTTCAGTGGCGTACCGTTGGCGTTGACCGGCGGGGTCCTGCTGTTGTGGCTACGCGGCATGCCCTTGTCGATCTCGGCCGGCGTGGGCTTTATTGCCTTGTCCGGCATTGCTGTGCTCAATGGCCTCGTCATGGTGTCGTTCATCCGCAGCCTGCGGCATGACGGCCACACACTGGACAGCGCGATCACCGAGGGCGCACTCACGCGCCTGCGGCCAGTGCTCATGACCGCATTGGTGGCCAGCGTAGGATTCGTCCCGATGGCACTGAACGTCGGTACAGGCGCTGAAGTGCAGCGGCCACTAGCTACCGTGGTCATTGGCGGAATTGTGTCGTCGACGCTACTGACATTGCTGGTCCTGCCGGCCTTGTATCGTCTGGTGCATGGCCGAGAGGCCGCCACTGCATCTCAAACGTGAGTAGTGGGTTAGCCGTAACGTATCGGTGACAATCTCGATGAGTGAAATGTTGTCTACGCCTCATGCTCGGCGATTGGCAAAATCATTGGGAAAGCACCGGGGCGGATTCCGCAGCGTAGTGCGGCGATGGCATAACGTGCCATCGCCGCACTCAACGTATACTTCCATAGACATCTAACCCTTACGAGCCGTCCCCCTAAAGGGCCGATTTTCAGTTTAAGCAAACCGGATCATCGTGTATGTACTTCTGCCTCTTGGCGCCGTTCGGGCACAGCGCTAGTCCAGGCAAGAACTCGACGGAACGCTGCTGTCGTATCTGTCGCCGCTAGGCTCGGAGTAACATCAATCTCCCCGGAGATTATGTCTGGCAGCAGGATGAGCGGGTCGAGCGCGGCCGTTTCCGGCCGCTACGCACGCCGCGGGAGCCTTAGCGTACGATTTTTCCGTTTCGTGAGTTGGACCCATTCCGCTTTTTCTGCCTGCCTGAGTCAACGCTAGGGGCTGTCACGATCGATGCCCCCGTTGGGTATATACGGCGGCCGAGGGACACGCACCGCAAGACCCCGGTAGCCGTGCGCTCGTGCGAGCGATAATATAGGCTCATGTGAACGCATCGCGTTTGGAGCCTTTCTATGGAAGACATCACTGCCGTTGAACGCGTCCTCGGATTCGAACACTCCGAACGCTCATCCGTGCTGCTCATGGCTGAGCGCATCCAGCGCGGGTTCCCGGTCAACACGCTCATGCACCTGCAACGCGCTGTTGCGCCCGGAGACAAGGGGTTCGTGCATCGCATTGTCGCGCGGCCCACGCTTCAGCGCCGGCGCAAGCTGCGGCAACCCCTCAATCCTCACGACAGCGATAAGGCGCATCGCGTCGCGCGAGCCTGGACGGCCGCGGTTCGTGTCTACCAGGATGATGAAACCGCCCGGGCCTTCCTCGAGCGCAAACACCCCTTGCTCGACGACCAGGCACCGATGACCGTCGCGATGCAGAACAGCGCCGGTCTGGAAGCCGTTGAGGATCTGCTGGGACGTCTGGAGCATGGCAGCGCCTTGTGAGCGGCCAGCGACTCGATCGAACGCTATATGCGTATCGAATCGGCGACCCGGACGGTCGCTATCCCATCTTCGACGGCACCGGTTCGACTATCGCGCCGGGGCGATGGAACACGATGACTACCCCCGTCATCTACGCCGGCGAGCACTACTCGACGTCGATGCTCGAAAAGCTCGTTCATGCGAACGGGCTCATGCCACCGAACCAGCACTACATCGAGATCACGCTCCCGTCCGGCTTGTCCTATGAGATTGTGACCAAGGATGCGCTGCCCGGTTGGGACACGGCATTGCCCACGGTTGCCCGGGAGTTCGGCCACGACTGGGTAAAGGGGCGTCGAAGCGCGATACTCATCGTGCCGTCGTTCGTGGCCCGGATCGAGTCGAACATCCTGATCAACCCGGGGCATCCCGAGTGCGCGCAGATCGAGCACACATTGCCCGCGCCGATCTGGTGGGATCGCAGGCTTTTCAGTGCTTGATCGTCATCCAGTGCAGTGGCTCAGATGGGGCCGGGCGGCGCGGAGGGCGAGCGTTTGAGTGAGTCGAATGCTCATGATCCACGACCGGCGTGCCAGGAACCGCTGGTGCTCGAGGATGCCTCGGCCGACCACTATCACTGGCGGTGTCGCGAGCCGTTCTGCAACGGTGCGCCTGATGGCACGCAGCGAGCAGCTCACGGGCGATGCCATTGCCCGCGATATGGCGGATAAGCGATCCCCCACCGGCATATTCGCGACCAGCGATGAACGGCGGAAGGATCAAGCCGCATTTCGCCTGTGGCATCCACGCTGAGAGCGGATCACCCGCTGTATCGATACCTCTCCGATGAGGAACGCGAGGCGATGGCCACGGCCGCCGGTGCGCTTCGCAGGCTGGCGCGCGAGAGAGAGACAGCCAAGGACATCATGACGCGGCGTGAGTCGCGCGAACCAAAAAAGAACGTGAGCAGCGCAAGCGTGTCGAGCACGAACAGGCTTTTCACTCGATCATCGCCCATGAGTTCGATACGGACACGGTTTTGCTTCGCTGCGAGGCCATGGCCGACCTGTTCGCTGGCGCCAGTGGCGAGCAAGGCGGCCCATCGCGCTGCGCTCACCAAGGCACGGGGACATGCTTTCAACGAGCGTGGCCTGGAGGATGCAGTCCTGTACGACGAACTGGGGTCGGTAAAGCATGTTCCGACGCGGGTCGATGAGACCGACAGCCCCTTGCGGATTTTCTAACGTGGCAGAAACTCACCCGTAGCTAACCCGACCGTATTGGGAAGTGGAGGTGCACGATGAGACTTCGATTCCGGAAAGTGGTGCGTACGAGCCTTGCAAACGAGCTCAACAAGCTAGCTTGGTGGACACTCGGCGGCAGCGTACTGGGCAGTACAGTATTCGAGGCGGAAGCATGGGTGATGGCCAGTGCCGCCATGGCGTGGATGACGCTCGAAGGAGTCACTCTGATGCTGCGTGCGTTGGATGAAGACATAAATCGGACGACGCAATGACGGACCCTTTAGAAGAACGAGATCTTGAATTCGATCGAGACCGGTATGGTCATCGAAAGAGTGATTGGCTAGCGAGGATCAGGCGATGGTGAACTACGTGATTTTTGGCCTACAGCTATTTGCGGTTCTGATCGCGTGCTTCATCGGCTATATCGGCGTTATATCGAAGCGCGAAGAAGTGCAGTCCCAATGCAAATTAGAGCAACGCAAAAACCACGGGTCGCGTGAGCAGTCCCGCACGACTGATTCGATGTGATGTAAGCGTGCTCGTAGCAGACCAAAGCGAGGCATGTATGTGCCTCGCTTTGTTGAGGCCTACCGGGACGCCTGAATGGCTAGACAATTCCTGTGCTACGCAAGGTGCGCTGCGCGGGCGTTCACGTTGCGTCGCCCAAGTCGTTTTTATAAGGGGCGTCAAAAGTGTGCGGAATGTTTTGGGCTACCGCTATAGGGCGACCCTTCGCATTTTTTGATATTTGCCCAAGGTCGTTTCAAGGCTGGGCCCCATCTGGGGCCCGCGCGGGGCCCAACTGGGGCTCAACGCCAGTTGCTAGGGCTGTAGCCGATCCGCCAGGGCCCCAACTCGGCCCCGATTGGGCCCCAGATGGGGACGAAGTCTCTGTTGCGATCTTTCGTCGAAGATAGAAGTCTGAACACGCTATCGTCGCCAAGCGGTAGCCGCGCCGGCAGGCTTGCTGACTTTGACCATAGAGATCCAGCGGTATCGCCGTTCAAGCGACGGGCGAAGGGGCGGGGATAGGAGACGCCCACTTCTGTGGGCAACGGATTGGCGAGCGTCATCGATGCGTCTCACGTGGCAACAATGCGTTGCGGATCTGCGTGACCTTGAAATCTTCCAGTAGTCGCACGTTGGAGCTAAAAAGCGCGTGCTCGATACATCGCGTATCGAAAGGCAGTATCGGCGCAGGTTGAATGTGGTTGTTTTGCCACCGTGTGCGGCGACTGCCGCCAATGACCAGCGGCTTGACCCATACTCGTATCCCTCGCCGTTTGAGGTGCTCGCGTAGCGCGCGGGCTTGGCCAGTCGCCTGGCGCACCGGATTGCGCATTTGCGAGTAGTACACTGTGCCCCCGCGGCCGACTTTCCGTACTGGCCAGTAGCGGTTGCAAGCGCTACCAGCTATTACAACGCCCCGATTACTTTTCACTCCTACAACGCAGACCCCTGTAGGGCCGACGATAACGGCGTCGAGCACGGTGACCTCCGGATGCGAATACGGGTTCGGTATCTCTAACTGTGTGATAAGGGTGTAGCCATCAGGCAGAACTCGGGCGATTCGGCGAGCAACCGCGACCTGTCCGCGATAGGCCACCCTCCGGGAAGCTGGCAGGCTCATCCAGTTGAGTGTTAAACCGCCAAATACCAATAGCGCCAGCGGCTCTTGCGTGCCGAAAAGAGCGAACAAAATGGGCAGGGCGGTTACGCTCCAAAGCAGCAAGCGCCAGCGCTGGCGAATGCAATCCCGGGGAAAAGAAAGATAGGTCAGAGCGGCCATTGGGGCTCCAGAGAAGCCGTACAGCGTGTGCACGGCGGAAACCCTTAGCGTCCCTTCGTCCGAGGATTGTGCAACTGGGTCCTAAGACAGTTGCAGCCTTACAGGGCACCTCCGCTTGCCACGGATAGGCCTGCCTAGGCGCGCGTGGAAAGCGCCATTAGCGGCGCGCCGCCCGGTCGAACAGGATGCCTAGCGCCTTTCGAGGCCTCATCCCGCCCGTAGTCCAGAGTCGTTCTGTCCGCTCAACTATGAATAGGGCACGACGCACCGATTGTCCAACTACGCGCGTGCGCACACACGGTGGGCATTCGAGCCAGCTGTCCGCTGTTCATAGTTGAGCAGTTGGGCGTTATCGCACCCCAGCCGGCCTGTGACGTAGTCGAAAAAGCACGATTTTCGACGTTTTGCGCCCGCCGAACCGCCTGCTTCGAGCCCAGACTTATCACTCGACCTACTCAACTACGAATAGGGCAATACGCTCCCAGTGCTCAACTTTCATAAAGCGTGTAAGCGCGCCAATCACCCTCTATTCATAGTTGGGGGAACGGCACGATATCGGGCTCCGATTTTGGTTCTGGTGGCACATATCAACGGGCACCCAGCCGCTCAACTATGAATGAGGTCATCAGACAGCAAGTGCCCAACTTTCCGCGTGCGCACGCGCGCGGGGTGGGCAGTTCTGTCTAGCGCCCTATGAATAGAGAAATGGGCAGTTGCGTGCCATGTAACGAGACGCTTAATGAACGAAAGACAGGAACATCTACTGGATCTTGTACTGGAACACCTCACCGGTTATGCCGATGAGCTCAAGGACCAGGCCATGGCGGGCGCCGACCAATTTTGGCTCAAGCACCATGAAGTGCGTAAGACCCGTCCGAAGCACGAATGGGGCTTTGTGGGCGTGCGGGTCCGCCAACGCGCCGGCGCGGTAATGGTCGAGTGGTTCCGCGCGAAATATTGGCAGAAGCGTCGGTCCGCCGACGGTGGCGAGTCGAATATGCCTGCGCTTGAGTATCTCGCGCGCGGCAAAGCTATGCGCTACAGCGTGCATCCCTTTGAGCGCGTGAAGGCCAAGCCTTGGGAAATCGAACTCGCGATGGAGCTCGAAAAGCAGTTCGAGCTGATCCGACGACAGAGCCAGATGCTCGGCAAGATTCGCCGCTATATCCATGAGACGCGACGTGCAGACAGTCGGGCTAAGGAAAAAATATCGACTTGACGTTTCGGCGGTCTGTGGAGAATCAAATCGACATTCATTGCCGAGAAGTTGATGACCCACTACACAGCGACCGAGACCCCTGAGTTCTGGCGCGCCGTCTACGAGGCGTGTCAGTTGACCGCGGTGCCCGGGGCCCCATCTTTCGTTAGATTTCTCGAACGGCCCCGGGCGTATCTCGATGAATTTGGACAGAGCGAGGCGCTGGCCAGCATGGCGGCCGGATTTCACCCACTGTTGCCGATTCAGGCTGCGATAGCGCAGCGGTTGCGCACTGAGACGCAGTGCGAATTCCGTTCGAGCAAGCCCCGACGCCAGCTGTTGGGTAGCAAACAAGCGGATAGTTTGGTGTTGGAACGCAGCGAGTAGCCCGGCTCAGGGCAGCCGAGCTGGGCTTGTCGTTTGGCAGTTGTTACGTGAAGAGCCTTAGCGCAAGGCACACCGAAGCGCTCATGCCGAGGGCGGCCTGGGCATCAACACCCAGGAACGTTAATACCGCAGCAAGGGCGATGATCAGAGCTGGGAATAGGAAAGTCATAGCAGTTTGTCTTGTTAGTTGAGTAACTGCAGTGGCGCTAGGACGGACAAATATCGTTGTCGCCTAACTGTTGCGATCACACCTGCCCATTTGTCTGACTGCACGGGCCTCAGAACCGACTATCTGACCAGGAGGCAAGGCCCTGCGAACGATCTCGCAACGGCGAATAGAGGAAGAGTGACAGCTTCGACGCGTACAGATCAGCTCTTGAGAAGCGTCAAAAACTGGCATTTATCGCGCGCACCGTTGCTGGGGGCACACCGAGAATAAACATCATGCCAAACCAACCTGAGAACTCAGCATGCTCAAGAAAATTGCCTCGTTATTCGGCTCTTCGTCCGGTATGAGGGCCGCTGACCTTGACCCTCCTCACTACCCACCGCTGCCCAAGGGCATTCCTGCCGTACGAGAATCGACGCTGTTAAAGCCCCACGCCGAACTGATAGAGCAGATTCATCAGGCGGTGATGCTCAAGCGTAGTGATTTCGACGCACTGGTCCTGCCTGTTCTTCAACGCTACGCAGCTTTTGTTCACCTGCTGCCTGCTTCCGAAGCGCATCATCACCGCGGGGAGGGCGGTCTTCTACACCACGGTCTTGAGGTGGCCTTTCTGGCGACACGCTCGTCCGAGGATGTTGTGTTCGGGGCACGCGAGGTGCCCCAGCGGCGTCTCGCGTTGGAGCCTCGCTGGCGTCTCGCAGTCTGCATAGCAGCTTTGACCCATGACATCGGCAAGGTGGTAACCGATGTTTCGGTTACCGATAGCACGGGCAAGCACCGATGGGACTGCTGTTCGCAATCCGTAGCTGACTGGTCCGCCCAGCACAAGATCGACCGTTACTTTTTGAGCTGGCACCCCAATCGGCAAAGCGAGCACGAAATGATGAGTCCTCTTGTCTTGGATCGGGTGCTGACTACGGAGATCCGGACTTATTTGGGCAGTATGGGCCCGGAGATCATGCAGGCGATGATGAGTGCGCTCCTGCATAGGACATCAGACCCAGGGCATATCGCTCGTCTGGTAAGACATGCCGACTCCGCCTCGGTCGAACGCGACATGCGGCGCCAGCCGACCCCTGGAAACGTGTCGCATGGAGTCCCGGTGGAACGCTATCTTCTCGATGCGATGCGTCGGCTAGTCAAAAGCGGACAGTGGAAGGTGAACGAGAAGGGCGCTCGCCTGTGGATGCTAAACGGAGACTTGCACATCGTCTGGCGTGCGGCTGTAGAAGACGTGACGAAGTTGCTGAGCCAAGACAAGGTTCCAGGCGTACCGCGTGATCCGGATGCCATGGCTGACGTACTGATCGACCGTGCGCTGGCGACTCCGCGTGAAACGCACAGTACGACCTATCGGTACTGGCGCATGTGTCCTGCGTACTTTACCGGCGACACCCCGCAATCACTCCTGATGCTACGGCTCAGCAGCCCCGAGGTGCTGCTGGATGTTGTGCCGCCATCGATATCTGCCCAGGTAATGGATACGTTAGCGCGCACGGAGACCGAACAGCCGGATGCCGAAGCGCTAGTCAAAGGTGATGACACAGAGCCTCGCTTACCGGCGCCAGCTATCGTGGAGCGGCCAACGAGGTCTCGTTTCGACGCGGGCTACGCTGATCTGTTGTTGGAAAGGATTCTTGCCCAAGGAGAGTGGGGCAATCATTTCTTCGCACACAACGGTCAAGTGGTCATCGCTTACCCGGAGGGTGCGGCACTGGCCGCCCAACCGGCCGAGGTACAGCGCTTGCTCGGTGATGAAGGCGTCGTCGTGCCCGATCCTATGAGCTCACTGGTCATCGTGCGCTTCTTCAATGGACGCAAGGGCATCATGCTCACGCCGCGTATTTCGGGCCTGATCCTTGATCGGCACGGGCGAGAGGCGACGGTGCTTTCGCAAGAAGCTCAGAGGGCTCAAGAGCAGGATGCGCTTACCGTTGAAGCAAGCCAGGCGGGGCAGGGTAAGTCTGACCAGAACGCGGCGTGGCCCGACGATAGCGAGATGTCAAAGGAGAAGGGCCGGCATAAGCGAGGCAACAAGAAGCCTTCTATGCCTGCCCAAGCGCCCGGCTCGGCCGTTGAGCGGCAAGACGCTGCGCAGGCGAGCACGAACGAGCCGCTGGATCGATGCGTTGCCGCGCTGCTAGCGACCGTGCGCGCGGGCACGGGCCGTATTGGTCAGCCGTGCAAAGTCGAGGGCGACTGGATTCGTGTACCGCAATACCTGGTCGGGCACGCGGCTTCAGAGTTCGGCGATGCTCAGGTAATGACTACAGAGCTTCGTGGTGCTCTTCTGAAGCATCCTGATGTCGAGGTCCGAGACCCGAAAAGCTTGTCGGTGCGCGCAATACCAACAGATTGAAACCTATCGCCTTGTGGCAGTTATTTAGACCGTCGCACTCTCGAAGTGATTCGCGCGAACTGGAGTCGCAGGATTCCGCGCTCGAGGAGAATAGATCACATCGATGCGACAACAGGTCGGCCCCGGCTCCTAGCCGGGGTGTGACAAACTGGGGGTGTCCCGGTCGTCATAGCCGAATAACCACCGGCAGTTAGAGAGAGGGCCGCTCTAATAGGCACCTGCGCCCGCGCGATCTGATGGTTTGCCTAATTATCGGCACGTATTCTTACGCCGAGCGGCTTCGAGTAATAGCCGAAGCCGCCCGGCTGAGGGCGCTTAGAGAGCCGGTCGAAAGCCGCGTTCAGCCGTCCGCGAAATCGAGAACGATCGGACGCTCGAAGCCGCAGTTCCAAGCAACCACAGGCGCAGTGTGGGGCCAGCGCGCCGTGTTCAGTCCATATAACTGCGGTCGAGTCGACGGCTTCCTCGAAGCTTGCCTCGTGGCGATTGGCTTAGCCTACGTGAGCCCATAGAGGCGGCTATGACGATCGTAAGGCCTTTACGTGGGCTGGAGGCGGGTAGACCTGATCGTTGACCCACTGCCCGTCGTAGCACTCGCCACGGAACCACATATAAATCGGACGCCAGAAACAGATATCGCACAGATGTTCACACGCAGCCTGCGTCGTTTCGATCGGTGTAGAGCCGGCGTACCGAAAGAAGAGATAGTTTTCGGATAAGCCTTCACGTTCTTCTTCTGGATCGAAATCGTATTCTTCCCAGTGATCGCCGGCGTTGTCGTCCGCGTAATACTCGGCGGGTGAAGTGCATGCCCGTTTCCTCGCCAAGTTGTATGTGACGACATGTTCGATCGCCAGCATATCGATCAGCGGATCTGGAACGAAACCGCTCGAAGAGTCGATGTCCATACCTTCTTTGACGTCCATCGCGATTACGAAGCCGTTGCTAAACTCTCGTTCCGCAGCGGCGGTCGCCTGACGGGCATCAGCTATGGCGCTCCAGTTAGCAAAGCGATGCTCTCGCGCGACGGCGTCAAGCGCTTGGCAATAGGAAAGGGTGGAGGATCGACTACGTTGTTTCGCTTCGCGCCGATAAAAGGACACGGCACGTGAAGGAACGAGGCGATAGATATTCATCGCGGTCTCCAATTGGCTGTCACGGTGCCCACTGCCGCATAGCCATAGGGGAAAAGGCGATGACGGATGAAAGTCTATGACCGTCCCTTGAGGTTAGCCGATGGTGGGCAGCAGGCCGCGGTCAACGGCCCTAAAAAGTATGGCCGAATTGAGGGGATGGAACAATACCTCTCGTCAAATCGTGACATTCCCCGTAGCGCTTGCAGCGGAAGGATAACCATTCGTTCTAGTTACCGAAGGCGGGGAGGGAAACGCTCTACGGGCGCAGCGTCCGACTCAAACTGCTTGATAATGCCTCGAAGCTGCTCAGTGCCTAGGCAAGCGAAATAAGTCGGCTGGGACAATCTTGAAAAGGCGCGTTGTTTCGACGTAAAGCAGTATCTCGTCGTCACGCCGGATCGGTCGGGAGTGCATGACGGCGAGTCGAACAGGGTGCACACGATTGAACATTTCGTTCACCGCCTCTTGATGACGAAAATGCGCTTTGAAGACCTCACGCCAGTTGGCCTTGCGCATAATAATCTGTTTGTAGTCCGTGAAATCAGCGAATTCGATGAGGCGGTCTGATGGCGACCCTGCATCACGAGCCGCAGCCCGTTTTCGACACCACTGCTCAAACATCCCGTCCGGTAGCCGACTTCTTGTCCACTCAAGACCATGATGCTTCGTCATCTCATGCTCTATCAGGTCTCGTAGCGCTTGCTCGAACGCCTTGAGATAGGCAAAGGCCTCTTTTGTGTTATCGACTAACTGGTCGCCTGGACCCGATTCGCCTGGTGCCCCAAAGAGTTCAGCCAATCCCGGCAATGTCGTTCGGACCTCGACACGCGTGCTTGTCTCACGAAACGCGGGTTCGGGCAGATCGATTAGCCGCTCGTCAAAGCCGACCTCGCTGTAAACCTCGGATCGCTGATCGATATCGTCTGACGAATCGCTCACCCATAGCCGCTGCTCACGCCAGTCACCGACATGCTGTCGTATGGCAGCTGACGCCTCCAGACCATACCCATTCGGGGCACGGAGCATCTCACCGAGATCTGACAATCGCTGCACGCTTTGGATAGAACGTAGTGGGTCGTCAACGAAGAGCCAAGGCTGCTGGATGCTAAGCGTCACCTCGCGAAACTGCTGATATCGGCGCCACCAGCCCTCATCGCTAGGAGCATTCATCTTGAAGCGCTCGAGCATCCGCTCAAGCTCGTTGTGTCGAGGAACCGAGAACTGCGCGTTGAAACGATCGAGCGCTTCTTGCGCCTGGCGCGACGCGTGGCCGAGTCCAGTGTTCTCTAGCAATCTTCTGAAGTAATCGTCTTGGCGATCGAGCGCTTGAACAATGTCGTTCGCGGTGGATCTGGCTTCCAATGCAGATCGCAGCCCTGGGAATCGCGCATAGGGATCAATGCTTTCCCAATCGCGACGAATCTGCTCGACCTTAGAGCCCCCTGTCACCTCATCAAGCCTTTTTTGTAACGCCTTTAGCCTTTCGAGTTCATCCACGGTCAGTTCCTATCATAAGAACGGCATCACCGGACGGTCGCCAAGTGTCGCTCGATAATGTGCCACACACGACCGCTTAATTAGCTGATCAGCCGGCCTTGCGGATTCCGCGACCTGTTCTACGTTTGCAGATTCCTCCCTTCGCTACAGACGAAAGTGACGAAACGCAGCGGTTTACGCCCCTATGCAGTACCTCCGGCGTTCTACAACTCGGACACCGCCGTACGTGCACGGATGGCTACCTGCTCGAAAGTATTACCAAGCGTCCGAAATAGGGTGATACACGGTCTGAGCCGGGCTCTGTCGTGGCAAGTGGCTCTCCACCGTTGGCGGTGGGCGGTGCAATACCTCGCAAGGACCGCCGCGGTGCTACCACGATACAGCGGCCCAGTGCCGGTCCATTTGCGAAGCCGACTGGGGCGCAAGCCGGGCGGCGGCGATGGATCCTTCGACTCAGGTGCGATGCCAAAAGGAACCAACCCATGCACAGCCCGCTTGAACTAACCCGCAAGGAAATCGAACTCACAGCCTGGAGTCATGTCGAGAGCGCCCACGAGCCCATCGACGGCGAAGAGCCTAACGCCTTCGCCGATGACGGCGGGTATGTCGTCGCCGACGTGCGTGGCTACACGCGTCTCGAGGGCACGACACCACTGGGGAACGAACTGACCGTGCTCATCAACTGGATCTGCCACGGCGAGAAGAGTCGCCATCTCCCTGGGGTTTGTATCGACCACACACCGGTGCCCGATCTGGCCAAGCGGCCGGGCCTGACGCTGATGGAGTATGCCGTCGTGCGCGATGACCACGGTTGCGCACTGAGCACGTGCGAGCTGACCCGCGTGCTGGGGAGCAGCACCTGGTCATCAAAGTGGTTCACCCAAGCGATTGCCTGCCTGCCACGCCATCCGCACATCGCAACCAGCCAGCGCGCGCCAGCCCGCGTCCTTGCGCAAATCGACTGAGCGAAGACGAAACCATGAATCGAACAGGTGCAGCTACTGCATGACGGCTCGCAGGCTACGCCCGATCTGGCTCACAATGCGCGTCGATTTTTCGCGCACGCTGTCCTCATGAACCACGACACACCCATGGCTGAGGTCATCGCCGGCATGGCCAGGGCCGAACATCCCGCCTGCTACGAGTTCGTGCGTCGCCAGACGCGCCAGGATCAGCAGGCCCTTGAGGCTGGGGCGACCCTGCTACGGGATATCGCCACCGACCTGCGCGCACGCGATGTCGCAGCCCTGATGGCGTGGAAATCCCCCGAGACTTACGACCCCGTGCCTGAAGCGCTGCTCAAGCAGGCACTCAAGGGCGCGGCGGGCAACGACACGGCGCGTGTGAGCAGCGCGCTCGAGCCCATGGCCTTTGCCGATTTGTGCGCCATGGCCACCGCGGCGGACTATCTGCGTCAGGCGGCCCAGCACCTGCGCCTGTACGGCGGCCACGGCAACGCAGCGAAGCCTCAGCGCGAGCTGATCTGAAGAAAGTTGTTAAGCATTTTGAACAAAATGCGACCGCCTAAAACGACTGCCAAATAGGGCTTTGCACCGATCGCCCGAGCGAGTTCCGCGCGGGAATTTCGACCACGGACCGACCCGATGAAACTCTCCGATCTGCGCACCGCGATCGCGTTCTATCGCGGCAAGATCCGCGCACACGTCAATCGCGATCCGATCTATGCCGACGACTACATCATCGTGATTCGCTTTGGCAGCGACGAATGGGCCGTGGTGGAAACGGGCGCCGGCGCCTACCGCACCTTCAAGACGATCGATGCCGCCGTCCGCGTCGTTCACCAGCTCGGCCTCTCCCATGCCGAGGTCGAGACACGCCCGCGTTAGAGCGCCTGCCGTTCTGGCAGAACAGGGCGCAGGCAACGCGTCCACACACGACCGCCATCTCGTGATGTCGAGGCCCGGCGCGACCGGCACCTGGTTACATCTGAAGCCACCGCATCGGGTTTTTATCAGCGCGTGCACAAATGCGCGTTTTACGGGGCTTGCACATTCCGGCGGCCGTGGAGAATGGAACCCATCAACGCAACAACAGGCCGGCCCCAGCCGCTAACCGGGGTGGGACAAGCTGGAGGGTGTCCCGGTCCTCATAGCCGAATAACCGCCAGCAGTCAGAGAGTGGGTTCGCTCTAACACAGCACCTCCGCCTGCGTGATCTGACCGGATTGCCTCGTCATCGGCACGCCTCGCTGACGCTGGGCGGCTTCAACCCCGAAGCCGTCCGGCGGGCAGCCCCTAATTCGAAGGACATGGCAATGGACGACAAGACCGACAACCAATCCATCGAGACGCCGCTCGCCGAGATCCATGACGCGCACGCCCAGATCGTGCGCTCCATGCCCGGCTTTCGAGAGCGCGAAGGCCAGTGCCAGATGATCGACGCGATTGCCTACACGCTCCTGGGCGGTACGGCATCGCCGCTGATCGCGATCGAGGGCCAGACCGGGACCGGTAAGACGCTCGGCTATCTGGTGCCGGCGATCCCGGCTGCCAAGGCGCGGGAGAAGTCCCTGATCGTGGCCACGGCCACCACCTCGCTGCAAAGCCAGCTGATGCGCAATGAGCTGCCGGCGCTGGCTAGGTATTCCGGCCTGAAATTCACCGCAGTACTGGCAAAGGGCCCGCTCGCGCTATGTCTGCCCGTTCCGGCTGGAGACCGCGCTCGCCCAGGGCGGCGGGAACACGGATATGTTCGGCCCGGACGCTGACTTGCCGGATACCACGGGCGGCTTCACGCCCGATGAGAAGCAGGCCGCGTTGCTGGCCGATCTTCAGCTACAGCTGACCACCCGTGAATGGACCGGCTGCAAGGACGAACTCGACGAGGAGATCGACTCGCGCCTATGGGGCGCGATATCGAGCACGCCGCACAGCTGCACGGGCCCGAACCAGTGCGCACCGATGGGCCTGTGCCCGTTTCATCGCTCACGTGCGGACATGCGTGAGGCCGACGTCATCGTGGCCAACCACGACCTGGTGCTGTCCGATGTCTTTCTCGGCGGCGGCATGGTGCGGCCCGACCCGAAGGACACGTTCTATATCTTCGACGAGGGCCACCACCTGCCGGAGAAGGCCGTAGAGCACGGTTCAGCGCGTAGTTCGATCGGTGCCATGCGTGAGCATGTGCGATCGCTACAGCGGCTACTGCCAAAGCTGCCGGCCCATATTGCACGCCCGGATATCCGCGAGCCGGCCAAGGACGCCGAATCGGCGCTCAAGGCCCTTGGTGTGGCCTACGGCGAGCTTACGTTCACCCAGGATCGTGACGAGCTGTTTCGTTATCGCGCGCCGCACGGCAAGTTGCCCGAGCCGGTCCGCGAGGCCGCCAACGCGCTGCACGCCGAGATGGCGGTGCTCTGGGAAGTGGCCAACGACATGGCCGAAGAACTCGACGACAAGGAAGGCAGCGCGGGCGCTCAGCAAATCGCCCGTGTGCTAGGCCCGGAGATGGGCAAGCTCTCCGGTCTGCTGGAGAACGATCTGCGTCTGCTGCGTCTGCTGCGTCTGCTCAAGACAGAGCAACCCGATGATGCACCGCCGATCGCGCGCTGGGCCGAGCACGACAACAACGAACTCTGGCTGGAGGCCGCGCCGGTGACGGCCGCGCCCATGCTGCGCACGATGCTCTGGGACAAGTGCGCAGGGGCTGTGATCACCTCGGCGACGCTGACCTCGCTCAACCGCTGGTCGCGCTTTCGGGCCAAGGCCGGCTTGAGCGGCAGCGACGGTACCCAGTATCTGCGCCTGCTTTCGCCGTTCGACTATCCGCGTATCGCCGAACTGCGCGTGCCGTGGATGAAGCACGACGGGGGCCAGGCGAACGGACACACCGAGGAGATCAAGGCGATGATGCCGTCGCTACTGGCGCACTGTTCGAGCGGAACGCTGGTGCTGTTCGCTTCGTGGTATCAGCTCAACGCCGTCTACAAGAGCCTGCCGGCGCCGCAGAAGAAACGCGTGCTCTGTCAGGGCAAGCTCAGTCGCGACACGCTGGTAGCTCGCCATCGCAAGGCGGTCGCCGCGGGGAACGCCAGTGTCATTTTCGGACTGGCAAGCATGGCCGAAGGTGTGGATCTGTCCGGCTCGGCCTGCGAGCACGTCATCATCGCCAAGCTGCCGTTCGCGCCGCCGACCTCGCCGATCGAGGCCACGCGCGCCGAGTGGCTGGGGAAACACGGCAAGAACCCGTTTATGACCATGGCCGTGCCAGACGCCTCGCTCAAGCTGATCCAGGCCTGTGGCCGCTTGATTCGCTGCGAGACAGACCACGGGCGCATCACGCTGCTGGATCGGCGGATCGTGACCAAACGCTACGGAAAGCAGCTGCTCGACTCGCTGCCGCCGTTTCACCAGAGCATCGAGCGCAAGCCGTCGCCGGCGGCGCACAACACCCGTCAGGCCGCGTTCGCCTGATATGAAACCCAGATACAAGGCCAAGAACATGACCACGAAAACTCAACAACTGCCGCCTCACAGCGCGGGCCTGGCCTCGGTGCTCTCCAGCCATACGACCGCACTTCAGCGCGCGGCCGTGCGCGGCCCCGAATCCTTCCTGCTGCTGGCTGTTTTCGCTGTCGTGATCGGGCCGGTCTATGCCATGACGTTATGGTTCGTGCCGCAGGGCATCGGCGCGCTTCTGGCGATGTACCTGCTTGCCGCGATGAGCTATGTCGCGGCCGTGGTGGCCAGCATGCTGCTGATCCATACCGAAGGGCGGCGCAAGAACGAGAACGCACGCAGCCGCCTGCCTCAGCGCTGGAAGTTCGTGCGCGCCGAGGTGGGCAAGAACGTCTTCTTCGGCGTCGTATTGCTGGCCGCGATGGACTTCGTTTTCAGTCTGGCGTTCGGTTTCGAGGGGCCGTCACTGCCGGGCAGTGCCTATACCGATGACCTTGTGATCCATGCCACGGCCGGCGCGGCGATGATGGCCTGGGCGGGACATATACGGGCCTGCGTGCATCTCCCCCAGATGATGATGCTCTGTCGTGATCAGCCGGTGGAAGCACTGCGCAAGATCCTCATCATCCGGGCTCGTGAGCGGTACGACTCGGCTGTGACGTTCGGGCTGCTGATCCCGATGATGGTCGCGGTCATGGCCAGCGAGATGGCGCCGGTGCTATCGGTATTGGCTTGGCTGCATACGGCTTGGTACCTGCATGTCACCGTGTCGAAGGCATGGCTCTGGAGCAAAGACAGCCACACTTTCTCTGATATGAAGAGATAAAGTGGAACCCATCGCGGGTAGTGCGCGACGCCGCGGTAAATTAGGCCCATTTCGTGGGTTTGGGCCATTGAATTCGCTGCGCTCGCCGTCGATCATCAATCCCGGTAGATCTTCAGTAGGGTGTGTCGCGCCTCGAGTTGCGTGAGAACGCTTTTTCGTCGTCACTGTCACGTGTTATCAGCGCTTCATGTTCTGCATCATAGAAGACACATTTGTACGCGCCGAGGTCAGCGGTATTGATTTGTCCTCGTGGCACACAGACTGCATTCGGGCTTAACCTTATGCTCGCGCATTTTTCAACCCACGGCGCAACGCGCCGAATGTACGGCGCTGGCCTCAGAGGGTTAATCGCCGAACTCGCTGGTGTCAACTCACGTCAGCTTCGCGGATCTCGTATGTCTTGGGGGGATTCCCTCAAGCGAGAGCAGTTCATCGCCCGACTATCAGCCGGAGCTCTCAGCGACCTTGGGAATCGCGATCTTGATGCGCGCACACGAGCGTTTATGTCCGAACGCATCGACGAGATTCCTTGGACCGACTACGAAAGATTCGAAACGTTTATCGCGCTCGCTGAACATCCGGACCAACGCTTGCCGCAGAGTCGTGCAACGGCAGCACAAATAGATTTAATTAGCGACCAATTGGTCGCGCCGTATCGCGAGAGCGGGTTGGAGGGAACGCGAGCGCTGATACTTGATGAGCCCGAGATACTCGCTCCATTGGCCGTACCCGAAGTCGAATGCGTGACACCTTTGTCCGTCGAAACTCTTGCGGGCGCGCTTGATGGGACCTTGGAAGATCGCGAGATCCGAGCGGTAGTCGAGCGCTTATCGATCATCGCCATGTGCAAGGTTTACGCGCGTCTCG
The DNA here is from genome assembly GCF_040361435.1 of Salinisphaera sp. C84B14. Classification (NCBI taxonomy): domain Bacteria; kingdom Pseudomonadati; phylum Pseudomonadota; class Gammaproteobacteria; order Salinisphaerales; family Salinisphaeraceae; genus Salinisphaera; species Salinisphaera sp. C84B14. The sequence continues at coordinate 30,134 of NZ_APNL01000023.1, forward strand.
ATGTCGAAACGATGCAACACTGGCGAGGCATAGCGCCACGCTCCCTATTTAAGCTATTGCTCCCCCAGAATGATGGGAAGCAAATTCGGCACCCGGTCAGACGCATGATCGACTTCATGGCATGTTGCGCCTTCGGCGTACGTACTGACGTAGCCATGGACCACGTGCCCACGCTGGCCGAGATCAAAGAGCCGGTGTTGGAGAAGTTAGGCGGAAACGAAGATCGCCTAAATAGCTGGCGAAATGGGCGATCATTTCTGACCCTCGAACAAGCGATCCGTATGTGGGATGCACTTCACGGCCACGTCGATCGTGAGCCGCCGATGCCCCCAGTTGCTATGATCGTGGCGGCGACAGTTTTCCAGAGTTGTTTGGTGACTTATGACAAGGGTCGAAAGACCGTGAAGCAAACACTTGTCATCGATAATCTGTATGAAGCGTGGTGGAACTACTACAGCGACGAACTCGACAGAGGGGAAGGGCCGACCAAGCCCGTCGCTTGGCCGGCCTGTTTCGATAAAGTCTGAGCTATTTGTTGCGCCCGCCTTTATCGTGGGCTCGTTGAAGGCGAGCGGCGTGACTTTCCGCCTGTACTTTGCCGCCGTGCTTACTAGCCTCCCGCGACATGACACGCTGCTTTGCTTGGCTGCTGACCGGGGTTTTCTTACTCATCGCGATCTCCAATCGTCAAGTGATATTTAGCCGCGTCTGATTAACGGGCAAGCACAGAGTGACTTTCTCAGCCGCGGGGTGCGTGGGAAAAACCGGACAGCCAGCGACCATCGCCCGCTATTGAGTAGCGCACTGATCTGGAGTCCAATCACCCGAAGTCTGGAGATTGGGCATGAAGAAGCGGTATACCGAAGAGCAGATCATCGGTTTTTTGAAAGAGGCCGAAGCGGGAACGCCGGTTAAAGAACTGTGCCGCCGGCACGGCTTTTCCGAGGCCAGTTATTACACGTGGCGGAACAAGTTCGGCGGCATCGACGTTTCGGACGCCAAGCGTCTGAAGGCGCTCGAGACGGAGAACAGTCGCTTGAAGCGTCTGTTGGCCGAGTCGCTGCTCGAGAACGAGGTCACGCGCGAGGCCTTGCAAAAAAATGGTAGCCGCAACAGCCAAGCGCGAGCTGGTGCGGTTCATGAGCCAGCGCGGCTCGAGCGAACGGCGTTCGCTGGCCATCGTGGCGATGAGCGCCAGCGCATTCCGGTATCAGCCGGCGCCGGATCAAAACGAGCGCTTACGCGCCGAGATCGTGCGCCTGCGCAGCGTTACCGCCGCTACGGCGCGCCGACGATCTATCTCAACTGGCTGGACGGTTAACCACAAGCGCGTCGAACGGCTCGATGCCGCACAAAACCTGCAAGAGCGTCGGCGACCACGCAAGAAGCTGCCGATCTTTGATCGGCAGCGCCTGGTTCGTCCGAATCGAGCAAACGACGTCTGGTCGATGGATTTTGTATCCAACCGGGTGGCCGATGGCCGTGCTATCAAGTGTTTGGGCATTGTCGACGACGCGACCCATGAATGCGTCGCGTTGGTGCCCAGTCGATCAATGAGCGGTACCCAGGTCGCGCGCGTGCTCGACGATCTCGCACTTACCCGTAGCCTCCCGGCGATCATACGATCCGACAACGGCCCCGAATTCTGAGCTGGACCCCATCCATTGGACAGTCCGCAGCGATTTTTAAGTGATGACCTGCTAGGTTAAGCCGCCTGCGGTCGTGGCTGTGGGTCGAAGTAGACCTGATCGGGCGTGGCTCGATCAAGGCCCTGATGATGGCGCTTGGCGTTGTAGAAGGCGAAGTAATCAGCCAAGCCCGCTTTGGCGTCGCGCCCACTGTCATAGGCTTTCAAATACACCTCCTCATACTTCACGCTGCGCCAGAGCCGTTCGATGAAGACGTTATCCATCCAGCGCCCGCGGCCATCCATACTGATCGTGATCGCGTGGTCTTCGAGCACACTGGTGAAGGCGCTACCCGTGAATTGGCTGCCCTGATCCGTGTTGAAGATGTCGGGCGCTCCGTAGCGTGCGACCGCGCGCTGCAGGGCATCGACGCAGAACGCGTCGTCGAGCGTGTTCGAAATCTGCCAGGCCAGGACCTTGCGCGAGCACCAGTCCATGACGGCGACCAGGTATAAAAAACCGCGCGCCATGGGCAGGTACGTGATATCGCTGGCCCAGACCTGGTTGGGTCGATCGATCTTCAGACCCCGCAGGCGATACGGATAGATCCGATGCCCCGCTGCCGGTCGTGACAAGCGCGGCTTCGGATACAAGGCGGTGATCCCCATGATACGCATCAAACGCTGTATGCGCTTGCGATTGATCACCAGGCCGTCTTCATCAGCCAGTGCACCGGCAATGCGTCGGCTGCCGAGAAACGGCCGCTCGAGGTGCAGCACGTCGATACGCTGCATAAGCCTGTGATCGGCATCCGATACCGGCTTGTGCCGATAGTAGACCGTCGATCGGGCGACATCGAGGACACGGCATTGGCGTGTGATCGGCAATGTGTGGTCGCGATCGATCATGGCCCGCCGCGCTTCGGGTCGAAGCGCGCGAGCCCGCGCTCCAAAAAATCGTTCTCCATCGACAGCTCACCGATCTTGGCATGCAGCGAGTCGATCTGGGCTTGGTTATCCGAGGCCGATGATCCCTTGTCGAACGTCTCGGTCGCGCCTTCGACCAGCTGGCGTTTCCATTGCGTGATCTGGTTTGCATGGACATCGAACTGCTGCGCCAGTTCGGCGAGCGTTCGATCGCCTTGCACGGCGGCGAGTGCCACCTTCGCCTTGAAGGCCGGTGAGTGATTACGGCGTTTGCGTCGCATAGTTGCTCCGGCCGGGTGCGGCCATTGTGGAGCAGATCATCACTTAGTGCTCTGTCCGAATTATGGGGTCCAGTTCATTCATTGGCAAAGCAATGCTGACCGGGGCACACAACAACGATGTTCAGCTCAAGCAGATCGAACCCGGCAAGCCGAACCAGAACGCCTATATCGAATCCTTCAATGGTCGTTTTCGACACGAATGCTTGAACGAGCACTGGTTCGTGAGTCTCGCGCATGCCACTACGATCATCCGAGGCTGGCATCGCGAGTACAGCGAAGAACGGCCAAAGAAAGAACTCAGCGGGCTGACGCCCGCTGACTACGCTCCGCGGATGGCCGCAGAAGCAGTCATCTGAACCCGAGGAATCTGGATCGAAACGCTACTAAAACCGGGGGATGGTCGAGGACTGTCCAGTCGGTAGGGTCCAGTTCACTCGAACAGAAGGCGACTCAGTCCAATTGAGGCAGCGTAAGCGCGATGAAATACATTCCGCCAAGACTGCTCGTCCGCTAGGCATGGCTGCAGTTCAACGTACGAGCAGCAAAAGCGGTCGACCGCTCATCGCCCATTCAATTCCGCTAATTCAGTCTGCTCGGCAGCTAACGAATCGAATACCCACTCATTCTGAGCCACGTCGTTAACTATTTTCCGAACCTGTAAGGAGTTTGTTAAGTGAAGTTGATAAGCGTTTGATGAAAGAAGGGCTGATTCCGTGACGTCTACTGGCCACTGGCGCAATAAATATCCCACCTCCGCGACGCGAACATTAACTCTCAACACTTCCTGATCGTCGAAATCGTACGAGCTAAGCACTGCAGGTCGATACTGGGCCTTTGGGTGAGGCGCAAACTCTAAGCAGACGTAATTTGACCACTGCGGGTCGTTTCGAAGTGATATATCACGGCCGCTCTCCCAAAAGCCTTGCTCGATAACGCCGAAGCGGGCAAGCATGTAATCGCGAAATCCGTGACGGCTTTGAGCCCGGTCAAAGCATCGCACCCGCCATTGAAACCCATCACTTAGTAAGGCTAGTGGAACTAATGTTCGCGCCTTATCACCGGACGACATCGACGTGTAGTTCGCAATGATTTCGCTGCGCGTGGAGATCGATCTGCAAATAGTCGCGACGACGGCGGGATCTAGCTCCCGCTGAATGCTAGGACAGGGGGCCACTGGTATGGGCACCTCTGTATCGGATCTGGCGTCGTCATCGATCGCGGAACTAAGCGACTGCAAGGCACGACCAAGGTTATGCCGAAAGGCTGGCGCAAACTCGAGCGTACTCACATAGCGCTTCTTCTTTAAGTCATAACGCAAGTTATTCGGGTATGCGTCCGAATAGATGGTGAAATCGGAGCTTGCGGCCGTGGGACCAATATCAAATCGTTCCATAAGGTCTTTTCTAGACACCCAGCCACGAAACCAAGCCAGAAACTCCAGGTAACGCATGCGTTTTGTAACCGCGTTTCTGAGCCCTTCAAAGGACTTCTCCCGATCACTCGCGAGCCCGATGCGTTCGTTTTTCGGTACCATTCACTTTCCGGTTGCACTACGGTTTTAGGTCGTTATACTATTGCACAGAGATATAGTGAACACGACCGACGCGCAAGTATGCTCTGAACCTAGGTGTAGCCATGCGGACCTCTAACAATCTGTCCGGAGCCTTCCATAAGCCCGGCTCCTCCAAGACTCTTCTCGTAAATCTCGCCCCGAATAAAGAGATGCTTGATGAAATCAGGCGCGCGGAGGCGATAATTAGGCGAGAGTTGTCGGCTATCCTTAAAAAAAGCCTTCGCGTGATCATGCTTTGTGACGAGGAGGGAACGCCGGCGCCGAAATACTTGCGGCAGGGTAGCAATGCGTATGGCACGCTAATCGATCCCTTGCGTGGTTCGACGAACTACCGCGAAGCGGATAGTGATATTGGAATGTATCTGCCGCTCGAGTTTATTAAAGGCGCGACGAGCACGCCGAAGCTTGGCGCTGAAAAATTGCGGGAGTTGACGGCTCAAGCCTTGACGCAAATCGCTGACGCGAACGGATGGCGCTCCAAGTCAAAGCATTGTTGTGACCGGATTTATATTCGCGGCGACGCCCATATTGATGTCACTTCATATGCGATCCCACGCGCGCAACATCGGCAAATGGTCGCGCTAGCGTCTCTCGAGTCGCGCTCTAAGATGGAGAGCTCTACAGTCCAAAGCGACGAGATCACTTGGTCCGAAATACCGGAGACCTCGCTTCTTGCAACCTCCGATGGCTGGGTCCGATCCGATGCAAAGGCGATAAACAATACTATTGAGAATGCAAGTCGATTGTTTGGGCCGATTTTCAAGCGCGTCGTCAAGTTTTGCAAGGCTCTCAGAGATTGGGGCGATGACGTAGCAGGGCCGACCTCTATTGCGCTGACGCTGCTAACAGCCAGAAAACTCGATTTTAACCTCTGCCGCCTTGGACGCCATGATCTGGCCCTGCTGGCCGTTTTGGGCCCAATTGCCGATGGCTTGCTCGGAAGCCTCCCCGCGCCCGGCAACGAAGACATCGACATACTTGAAGCTACGGATTACTCCGTACGCCAGCGTTTGGCGGTGACGCTTAGGCAGCGCCAGTCGGAACTTCGTGACGCACTCTACGATCAGCCATGCGAGCGGGCCTACGATACGATGAAAGGGATATTCGGACCTCGTTTTCCGGATGCCCCAGATGAAGCAGACGAGAGGGAGATCGCCGTCACAAACTCCTCCCAGCTGGGATTTCCTGCGATAGTGCATGCATCTAAGAACCGCGCTGTGCCGCTTCGTGGAAACGCACAGTCGGCCTAATCTGTTTCTCGAGATAGCCGACGCGCTCTCTTCGCGGAATTGGCAGCCCAAGGTGGATGCCTACGGAATTGGCTATCAAAAGAATCTTGAGATAGAAGGCGGTGTCGTAGCCCTGACACTTACGTTCAACGCAGATAAGCTCTGGCTTCCCCCGAGCGCGCGCCTCACGACCGTATCAGGGGTGCCGGCTCAAGCGCTGCTACACCGAATCGGTGACTGGTTTTGTTATCTGAATCACGAAAGCGTTGAATGGGACAGCGAATCACCCGACTTCGTGGGGCATGTCGTGAGCGCTGCGGAGCGGGCAGAAGCTGAGTTTCATCGGGTCCGAAAAGGCAACGAAATTCGGGAGGTCGACTCGGAATTTGCAGTTCATTGGCGTGGCGCGAATCTGTATCTCGATATCCCGAAAACGTTTTGGCCTCTGACTCGGGGCGCAAGCCTTGTCCACTTCAAGCTAGGCCGGGGCGAGAAGGAACACGCTAATCCGATTGAGATTGTGGCGCGAAAGGGCGACGAAAAGGCTGATAGATACCGCGCCTTCGATGTTTTCGAAGTCATGGATTTGCCTCCGTGTCTAACGGTGAAACTCGACAGCTACCCGTTTCCGACATGGCCCAATGGCAAGCCACCGAAGACGTTAGCCGAGCTCAACGACTGGATCGCTGACCACAATCCGATCGATCCAAAGTCAATTTGGCGCGAGCTGGGTGCTCTGATTCACCCTAGAAAGGGCAAAACGTCCTCGGCGTTGGTGTTGTTGGAGACGAGAGCAGGGCGATTTGGAGCTTCTATAAAGGTCTCCCCCCAGCTAGTATCGAAGTTTCGTCCGGGCGCGAAATTTGCCAAACAGCTAGTTGGAAACACGGCACTAACAAGAAGCCTGCCGGTTAATAGATGGTCGTTTCAGAGAGTAGACAACGATTTTGTGTCCACAAGAAATGCGCCGTCTGGATCGGCCGCGCTTTCAGGAAAGCAGATCCATTTACTCGGGGCGGGAGCGATCGGAGCCCAGCTAGCAGATTTCCTCGTACAAGCTGGCGCCGGCCGAGATAAAGGTTCACTACATATTTACGACCCCCAATCGCTCAGACCGGAGAACAGCGGGAGACATCTTCTCGGAATACCGGCGCTCGGGCTTTCAAAAGCCGAAGCACTTGTAGCGCGATTGAAGCGTGAACGCCTTGCTGACAATGTAATCGCTCATGTGATTTGCGCCGGTGATCCTAGCGTTCATCACGAAGCAGACTTGGTAATCGACGCCACAGGCGCTCCGAATATCGGCGCGTGCTTTAGTAACTATGCTCGCCGCGAGCGTGATTGGGCCTTGCTATCGGTAGCGGTTGAAGGAGAAGGGTGGGTCGCAAGCACCCATCTCTACCGTGGAATACCTGGCGAGGGTTGCCGGACGTGCCTTGAGCCCTGGGTAGGAGGCCGAGGTTCACACATAGCAAGCGGTCACGCCCCAGAAACACGGGACGGCGGTTGCGGTGATCGATATACACCATACAGAGCCGCCGCGGCGAGTATCGCCGCAGGCTTGGCGAGCGAACTAGCGTGTGAGTGGGCGGCAGGTCGGCCAACCAAGCTTTTTCGCTCGATAAAGATGCACTCCGCACCTTCACATGTTCGAAATAGCCAGGGTTACACACCTAAGTCGCGGCCGACGTGTATCTGCGCCTCATAGATATCTAGTTACTTCCAGTAGGTTATTGCGATGCTTAGTGCTGTTGTTCTTAAAACGAAGCTTGGGCTTGCGCTTATCCTAATATTGTTATGTAGCCTGCCGCCGTATTTTCTTAAGGCGTCGGTTGCTGGTGAGTTGGGGCCTGGCTTTTGGCAAATCATCGCAAGTTTGTCCCAAGGCGTGGGGTGGGCTGCAATTCTTGCAGTGCCGCTAGGTCACCCGGCTTTCATAAATTGGCTCTGGGTGCGCGTACCGCTACTGAATAACGTGCTGGCACCTAACTTGAATGGAAGCTATAAACTTTTAGTGGCCACAAATTTCCCATTGCTCTTGGCACGGAAAAAGCATTTGGAAAAAGTATTGGGATCCGACGGCGACTACGTTCCGGATGTGAACGAAGGCGAGCTCAAACATGTCGGTAATATAGAGATCGAAGCCGGACTGTTCTCAATTCGAATGCACATGAAACCTCTATCTAGCCAACCATCAACATCTTCGTCCCATGTAATCGCTTCGGTGCTTGAAAAATCGCCTAGAGAGAGTGGGTTCCGATTGCACTATGTTTTTGAAAGTGAGGTGACAACGCCTCGAGAGACCGACACGCAGAAGTTCTATGGCGCTGCGACTATAAAGGTTCCAGCGGCGGTGGTTCAGAGCTGCCAGGGTGATTACTGGACAAACCGCTCATGGTCTCAAGGATTGAATACGGCCGGACGAGTGCGAATTGAAAGATGTACCGCCGCTGTTCCCCGCGATGGCAACGCGACGACAGGTGCTGCAAATACTTAAAGTAACGAAAGCTCACTAATACATCACGACCATCCCCCGGCTACTGAGTAGCGCACCATGCCTGCGTCTTTAGGAGTGGACGGGCTCGACGAGCGATACGTCCGCTCTGGGTCCAGGCTGTGTGAAAACGCGTGAGTTA
>NZ_APNL01000024.1:0-35158 GCF_040361435.1 Salinisphaera sp. C84B14
TGCGTACCTCGGCGTCCTTGAGCTGATGCTCGAGCTCGCGCGCGGTGTAGAGCGGGTTGATGTTGACCACCACAAGGCCGGCGCGCAGCGCGCCGAACAGGGCGGTGGCGTACTGCAGGCAGTTGGGCATCATGATGGCGATACGCTCGCCGCGCCGCATGCCCAGCGTCTGCTGCAGATAGGCGGCAAAAGCCCGGGACTTGGCCTCCATAGCCGTATAGGTCAGCGTTTGACCCATGTTGGAAAAGGCGGCGCGGTCGCCGTACTGCCTGCAGCTATGCTCGATGATATGGGCCAGCGAGTCGAATGCGCTGGCGTCAATATCCTGCTTGACCCCGATCGGATAGTTTTCGAACCAGTTCTTGTCCATATGCCCTCCCTCTGGCGTCTGGTATGGCCGGCGTCTTGATTAGACCGCCGGCTGCCTCCCCCTGTGTTCTGTCGCTTCGCCACCGGGTGTGCGCATGCTGGCACGCACCAGGTCCCGCAGCGACAGTTGTTCGAACACCTGTGTTCTAGCCTCAAGACTACGCGAAATCCAGCCCTCTACCTCACGATGCAGTCGGTCGTCGCGTGGCGTGGGCGCCGCATTCACATCGCCGCTGCGCGCCGCAGCCAGAATATCGTCGACCTTGAGCGACTCGATATCCTGGCGTGGCAGCAGCGTGATCGTGGTGTCCCCGCTTTCGATGAGCATGTTGGCTGCCACCAACTGGTCGACGATCGAATAGATATGATCGGGGGCCACGCGCAGATACCGTGCCAGCCGCGCGATTTGCCACGGCGGATTGGCATGCATGAAGTTGTAGCCGATCAGGCCCATCAATAAAAGCGCGATGCGCTCTCGGTCGGCGCCGCCCAGGCGCGGCGGGTAGGGCTCGCGGGTGAGCTGTTCCGGATGCTGGAGCAGAAACGCCACGCGACAGCCCAGCATCATGATCAGCCACGACACGTACAGCCAGACCAGCAACAGGATCAGGATCGCGAAGCTCGAGTAAATGGCGTTGTAGTTGCTGGAGTTGGAGGCGAACACGGCAAAGCCCAGGCTGGCGCTCTGCCAGAGTACGCCCGCAAATACGCCGCCGCCGATGGCCGGCAGCCAATGCACCTTGGTATTGGGCATGAAGGTATAGAGCAGCGTGAAGCCGATGCTGTAGAGCACGTAGGGCACCATCCGACCGGCGACATAAAGAGACGTGCCGAAAGGTTCGATCGTGCTCAGATATTCGACGACCGTATTGCTGGTCAGCGAAGCGGTCATGCTGCTCGCGGCAAGCACCACGATCGGCCCGACGATGAGAATGCTCAGGTATTCGGTGAAACGACGCCCGAGCGAGCGCATCTTTCTGACCTGCCAGATGTAGTTGCAGCCGGACTCGACCTTCTGGATGAGCGAGACCACCGAATACATCAGCAGCACCACGCCGATGGCGCCGAGCACGCCGACCTGCACGTTTTCGACGAAGCCGACGACCTTGTCGATGATTTCGTCGGCCTGGCTCCCGAGCGGGGCCAGGAAACGATGCAGCACCGGGCGCAGCGCGTTGTCCACCCCAAAAGCCTTGAGCATGGAAAAGGCCAGTGCGAGCAGGGGCACCAGCGACAGCAGGGTGGTATAGACCAGCCCCATGGCCCGCAGCGTGATTTCACCGTTCTGGAAGTCGCGCACGAGTATCTGGACGATGCGTACGGCGGTCACGCCCCAGCGTTTCGGCGCAGCCAGCTCGTCGAGCTCGGGCTGCCATATGGCCTCGTTGAAGCGGTTGCGAATCCGGGTCAGCATAGGGCGAGTTGCCTTGGGTGGCGGTCCGTAGGCATTGTAACCCTCTCCAGCGCTCGCGCTCGCATCGGCCTGTGAGACGCCGTCGACGCTGCGGCGTGAAGCGGCATGTGGCATACCGCGAGCATGCTTTGGAGCCGTTTTCTTATGAACGCAACCGCTTTCGATACCGATATCACCCGTGCCAGCGATAGTTCGCCGCGGGCCCTGCGTGATCTCAACGGGGCGCAGGCGTTCGTCGGCTCGCGCTGGGGCGAAGCGCTGTCGTCCGGCGGCGAGCTGCTGCGGGTGCTGGCCTTGCATCCGATCGCACTTGCGCGCGCACAGGCGTCGCTATCGCTGGAGATGACGCGTATCGCCGCTGGTCGCTCGAAGCTGCGCCCGGCGCCGGACGATCGGCGTTTCACCCATGTCGCCTGGCAGGAGAACCCCGCGTTTCGGCGCCTGTTGCAGGGCTATCTGGCCTGGTCGAGCGCGCTGCTGGAGCTCGTCCACGGTCTGCGCATTGGTGCCGATCAACGCCGTCGTCTGCTGTTCGTGGCCGAGCATCTGGTGGCCGCCGGCGCACCGACCAATCTGTTTGCGACGCACCCGGGCTTCTACGACGCGGCCGCGCAGACGCGCGGGCTGTCCATCCTGCGCGGTATTCGACACCTGCTCGAAGATATTCGTACCAATCGCGGCCTGCCGCGCCAGGTCGACGCGAGCGCTTTTCGCGTCGGACGCAACATCGCCGCGACCGAAGGCGCCGTGGTGTTTCGCAACGAGATTTTCGAGCTGATCCAGTACAGCCCGCGTACCGCTCGGGTCGATGCCCAGCCCGTTTTGTTCTGCCCGCCGCAGATCAACAAGTACTACGTAATCGACCTGTCGCCCGAGAAGAGCTTCGTGCGCCATGCGCTCGACTGCGGCCAGCAGATGTTCGCCATCTCCTGGCGCAACCCAACCGCCACCCAGAGCGACTGGGACCTGGCTGCCTACGTGCGGGCCACTGCCGAGGCGATCGATATCGTACGCGGCATCTGTGCCGAGCAGCCGGTCAAGCTCATGGGTGCCTGTGCCGGCGGCCTGACCGCGGCCGTGACGTTGGCCTGGCTGGCCGGACGCGGCGAGCAGGAGAAAGTGTCCTGCCTGTCGCTGTTCGTCACCATGCTCGATTCGCCGCGCGGCCGACGGCTGGCACGCGTGGCCGACGACGCGGCCGTGACCGCTGCGCTTGCGCGCTCACGCTTTACCGGTGTGCTCGACGGTGCCGATATGGCCCGCACCTTTGCCTGGCTACGCCCGAACGATCTCATCTGGCACTTCGTGGTCAATAACTATGTGCTCGGCAACGAGCCCCCGGCGTTCGACGTGCTCTACTGGAACAGCGATACCACGCGCCTGCCCGCTGCGCTGCACGCCGATCTGCTCATGATCTACCGGCGCAACCTGCTGCGTCGCGGCAGCGATTTTGCGATCGACGGTACAACGCTCGATATCGCGGCCATCGATCGCGACGTATTCGTGGTGGCCGGTGCGCGCGACCACATCACGCCCTGGCAGGCCTGCTACCGCTCGATGCAGATGTTTCGTACCAACATGCGTTTCGTGCTCGGTTCGGCCGGCCATGTCCAGTCGATACTATGTCCGCCGGACGACGACAGCATGCGGTTTTACGTCAACGACGATTACAGCCTCGACCCCGCGGCCTGGCGCCGCGGCGCGCGCGAACAGGCCGGTTCGTGGTGGCCGGCCTGGGTACGCTGGGCCGAATGCCATGGGGGAGCGCGCGTCGACGCGCCCACGGTCTACGGCAACGACAACCATGAGCCGATCGAGCCGGCTCCGGGACGCTATGTCCGCCAGATCTGAGCCGGCGCATATCGAACATGTGGCGCTCGACGGCGAGCGCCTGCATACCGCGTTCGTTTCGGGGCGCGGCGTGCCCTTGCTGTTGTGCAACGATTTCGTTGCCAACCTCGACATACTCGACGAATTCGCGACCGCCCTGGGGCGGCCGGTGCTGCGTTTCGACCTGCCCGGCGTGGGCACCTCGGCAGAGGTGGTGCGCATGCGCCGCATGCCGGCACTGGCGACACTGCTCGCGAAACTGCTCGATCACTACGGCCTGAGCGAGCCCGTCGACGTCATGGGCATTGGCTGGGGCGGGCTGCTGGCCCAGCAGTTCGCGCAGTCGCAGGGCGATCGGGTACGAAGACTCGTGCTGGCGGCGACGGCAAGCGGTCAGCTGATGTTTCCCGGCCGCCTGGCCAGTCTGGTTCGTCTGGCCCGCCCGGATGCGCTTGGCCGGGTTGCGCCCGACGGGGAGCAGGCAAGAATCGTCTTCGGCGGACGCCGCAACGATGAATGCCGACAGATCGCGACCGCATTTCGGCGTGCCACTGCGCCCACCCGGCGCGGTTATGCCGCGCAGATATATGCGCTGACCGGTTTCAGTAGCCTCACCTGGCTGCATCGCTTGAACATACCGACCCTCGTGCTCGCCGGGGACGACGATTCCATCGTGCCCACGGTCAACGCGCGGGTGCTGTCTTTATTGCTGCCGCAGGCACGCCTGGAGATTATTCGCGGCGGTGGCCACTGGTTCGTGCTCGAACGCACGGACGACGTGGTTCGAATGCTCGACGAGTTTCTCGAGGCTAAGGTTGCGATCAGCGCCGCCGATCAGAATAGTACGTTTTGAATTACGATATGCCTGCGCCATTTTTGTTGCGCTGCGGCAAAAGTCGTAGAATCGAGCGCGTCGCTTCGCGACATGTTATTCGCGCTTTCGAGGGGGCATCATGAGCGCAGTGGCCGCTGATAAAAACTCGCCCCGTCGCAGTCTACCGCCCAATTTGAGCGTCCTGCGCCGGCGCACGCGCATGCAGGTCGAGTCCGTCGACGTGGACGGGGTCGAGCTGCGCGTGGGCGTACGCCGGGGTCGCGGCCGGCCGATGCTGGTATTCAACGGTATCGGCGCCAATCTCGACATGACGTTACCGCTGGTCAACGCGCTCGACGATGTGGAAGTCATCGTATTCGACGTGCCCGGTGCCGGTGATTCCCCGGCGTTGACCGTGCCGCACCGGTTTCGCTGGCTGGCCCGGCTGTCGGCCCGGCTGCTCGACCGGCTAGGCTACGACTCGCCGATCAATATCGCCGGGGTCTCCTGGGGTGGGGCGCTGGCGCAGCAGTTCGCGCTGGACTTCCCCGAGCGCACCAACCGGCTGATTCTGGCGGCCACATCGCCCGGCATGCTGGCGTTGCCCGCGCGCTCGAACGTGCTCAAGCGCCTGACCAACGCCCGCCGCTTCCACAAGAACGAAAATCTTGCCCAGCTCGCGCCCACGCTTTATGGCGGGTTGATGCGGCGTCGCCCGGAACTGCTGGAACGCAACGGCCACTTTTCGCCCGATCCCTCGACGCGCGGTTACCTCAATCAGCTTATCGCCGGCCTGGGCTGGACCAGCGTGCATCGCCTGCATCGGCTGCGCTGCCCGACGCTGATCATGGGCGGTGACGACGACCCGGTCATGCCGCTGGTCAATATCCGATTGCTCTACTGGCTCATCCCCAAGTCCTATCTGCACATCGTGCGCGGCGGCGGGCATCTGTTTCTGCTGGTGCGCGCCAACGAAAGTGCGGCGGTGATCAAGCGCTTCATCAACGAGCGCCGCTATGACGGCAGCGATGGCCAGGACTACTTCGCCGCCCAGAACCTGCCGCCGGACGGCACCCTCAAGCCGCTGAGCGCGACCCGGACACTGCCCGACGTTGAGCCCTGATCGCGGCCATAGACTGGCGATGGCTTATCGCCAGATAGCTGGCCTCGGCCAGACTGCGGCGATCGTAGCCGCGCGGGTCGATCGGGGCACACAGGCGCACCTGGGCACGCATATCGTGGACCCGGAACAGATCCTTGAAATGCGGGCCAAGCGCTGCCTCGTCCACCCACGGCGCGAGCGCGTGGTGCATATCCGCCGGCGTGGTGTCGTCGCAGTAGCGCAGCGCCACCGGCAGCACCGGGTATTCGCCCTCGATGGCGGCGGCGAACAGGCGTGCATGAAAGCGACGCGGCATCGGGTCTGCCGTGGTGGTGCCTTCGGGGAAGAACAGAACCGAGCGGCCGGCATCGAGTACAGAACGGATCTTTTCCGAGGTTTCGGAGGTCTTGCCCGCGCCGCGGCTTAGAAACAGGGTGCCGGCTGCACGGGCGAACGCGCCCACGAGCGGCCAGCCGCCGATCTCGGCCTTGGATACGAACGAGGCATTGAATGCGTGGCCGAGTACGATGATATCCAGCCACGAGCAGTGATTGGCCACGATCAGCACCGGTCCGGCGGGCAGCTCGCCGTCGATTTCCAGGCCCACGTGTAATACGCGCAGCATGCGGCCGTGCCACCAGCGCACCAGTTTCCAGGAGCGTTTGCCAATCAACGGCACGCAGGGCAGCAACACGATGCCCAGCAGCAGCAAGCCAATCAGGCGCGCTGCCTTGAGACACATGCCGAAGCGTCCCATCAGCGGACGCGGGGCAGCAGAAAATGAAGAGTCAGCCATATCGCGGGCACAAGTTAGCCGCTTGGCCGGGTGTCGGCAAGTGCGCGGTCGGGAAAGCGATTTTTTAACAATCCTGTTCGCTATCCACGGCCGTGCGGCCGCGGCGATGTCGCCGCCGGGAGCTCAAAGAGCGTTCCGCCGGGCGCTCGGCTCTCAGTCCTGGGGCAGGGGCGGGATATTTTCGTAGATCGGGCGGAAGCGATTGACGATAGTGCAAAAAAGCCGCGCCGTTTGCTCGGTGTCGTAGCGCGCCGAATGCGCGGCGTCGTTATCCCAGCTCATGCCGGCCGCGGTCGCCGCACGTCGCAGCACGGTCTGGCCCAGCGCAACGCCGGCGAGCGTGGCCGTGTCGAAACAGGAAAAGGGATGGAACGGGCTGCGCTTGATGCCGGTGCGGGCGATGGCCGCATTCAGAAAGCCCAGATCGAAATGCGCGTTGTGGCCGACCAGCACGGCGCGTTTGCAGCCTGCTTCCTTGACCATGGTGCGCACCACCCGGAATACGCGTGCCAGCGCTTCACGCTCGGGTAGCGCGGGGCGCAGCGGATGGTGCGGATCGATACCGTTGACCTCGAGTGACGCTGGCTCGATGTTGGCGCCCTCGAAAGGCTCGACGTGATACGACACCGATTCGCGCAATTCGAGTTCGCCGTCGGCATTGAAGTCGACCGTGACTGCGGCGATTTCGAGCAGGGCATCGGTGGCATTGTTGAAGCCGCCCGTTTCCACGTCGACGACGACCGGCAAAAAGCCGCGAAAGCGTTGCGCCATCATCGGCAGCGCGGATTCGGAAGATTGGATATCTGTCATGGCGCGATAGTAGGCCCTGTTGACGTTTCATGCGAGTCCGCGCGCAGCACGGTCACCCGGCAGGGCCAGAGATATGGCGTGCCGCCCGGGCATTGCGCGCCGGCGCGCTGCAACAGCTTTTGTCGCAAAATAACCCCCGCTGCCTCGGGTTGGGCCGCAGATCGCGCCCTGGGGCGCCGGTATGAGAGCGCAAACGGCAATTCCTGCCGGTCGGCAGCCGCAGCGATATCGCGGCGTCACGCCCTGCCTGCGCGCCCATGCGCCGATGGCTGTGGCGCTCGGCGTGCGTATAATGCGCGGCTTGCTACGCCATTCATTGCGAACAGCCAAACACCAAGCCTATGAGCGACGTCAATAAAGTAGTGCTGGCCTATTCCGGCGGCCTGGATACCTCGGTCATCCTGAAATGGCTTCAGGACGAGTACGACTGCGAAGTCGTGACCTTTACCGCCGATATCGGCCAGGGCGAAGAACTCGATGAGGTCCGCCCCAAGGCCGAGAAGCTCGGGGTGCGGGAAGTCTTCATCGACGATCTGCGCGAAGAGTTCGTGCGCGATTTCGTCTACCCGATGTTTCGGGCCAATGCGATCTACGAGGGCGAATACCTGCTTGGTACCTCGATCGCGCGGCCGCTGATCTCCAAGCGGCTGGTCGAGATCGCGCGTGAAACCGGCGCCGATGCGATCGCCCATGGCGCTACCGGCAAGGGCAATGATCAGGTGCGCTTCGAATTGTCGGCCTATGCTCTGATGCCGGGCATCAAGGTGATCGCGCCGTGGCGCGAGTGGGAGTTGAATTCGCGGGAGAAGCTGCTCGCCTATGCCGAGGAAAACGGCATCGACATCCGCAAGAAGGCGGACGGGGGGTCGCCGTATTCCACCGACGCCAACGCGCTGCATATCTCCTACGAGGGCGGGGTGCTCGAAGACCCGTGGACGCCCGCCGAGGATTCCATGTGGGAATGGAGCGTGGCACCGGAAGAGGCGCCCGACGCGCCCCAGGAAATCGATCTCACCTTCGAAAAAGGCGATATCGTGGCCATCGACGGCGAACGGTTGACGCCTTACCAGGTGCTCGCACGGCTCAACGAACTGGCGGGCGCACATGGCATCGGCCGAATCGACATCGTGGAAAACCGCTATGTCGGCATGAAGTCGCGGGGCTGCTACGAAACGCCCGGCGGCACGGTCATGCTGCGTGCGCACCGCGCGATCGAGTCGATTACGCTGGATCGCGAAGCGGCCCACCTCAAGGACGAGCTGATGCCGCGCTATGCCAAACTCATCTACAACGGCTACTGGTTCTCGCCCGAGCGCGAGATGCTGCAGGCAGCGATCGACAGATCGCAGGCGCACGTCAACGGCACGGTGCGGGTGAAGCTCTACAAGGGCAGTGTATCCATCGTGGGCCGTGCCTCGGAAAGCGACAGCCTGTTCGACGAGGCGATCGCCACGTTCGAGGATGATCGCGGCGCCTACGATCAGAAGGATGCCGCCGGCTTCATCCGTCTGAACGCGCTGCGGCTGCGCCTGGGGCATCGCCAGCGCTAGAACGGCCTATCCGTCGGCATGAAGAAACGCGTCGTTTTAACGGCGCGTTTTTTTTGCCCGATGGGCGCAAGCCGCATCGCGTTCGGCCGTTATTTGTAGCTCGACAGGCCAGTACCGACTTCGCCTCGAGAGTTCGAGTCAGTAACGCCCGACTTGAAGGGTGATCGAGGTGCGCTAGTAATGGTGCGTCTGGTCGGCGACGTCATGTATCGCGCCAAGCGCTATCGAAGAACCGCAGCCGCCATTAAAATGGCGCGCGCCAAACGGATCGATGCGCATATCGCATCGACTTTTTACTGCAAGAGTGCACCCCATGGGCCAGGTGGTCATCTCGCTGGCGGCGATGTTTGCCAGCCTTACCCTGTTCATTGCCGGCACGTCGCTGCTGACCACGGTCGTGGCCGTCGAGCTCGGCTCAGATCAGCTGTCCACGCTACAGATCGGCCTCATTCTGGGTTGTCATAGCGTTGGCTTCGTCATCGGTTCGCTGTTCGCGACGCGGCTCGTGCGACGCGTGGGTCAGGTACGTTCGTTTGCGGCCTTTGCGGCCGTGGCCTGTTCGGCTTCGCTGATCCACCCGCTGTTTTTCGACGGCGCACTCTGGGCAGTATTGCGTGTGCTGGTCGGCTTCTGTGCGGCCGGGCTGATCATGGTGCTGGAAAGCTGGATTTCCGGGCGTGCCACGCACGCGATTCGCGGGGCGCTGCTGGGCATCTATCAGGTCGTGTTCTTCTTTGCCGCCGCGCTCGGCCAGTATCTGGTGTCGCTGGGTGAAACCGACGACTACCCGATCTATACCATCGTGGCCATTCTTATCGTGATGTCGCTGGTGCCCTTGGCGTTGACCCGCTCGGAAGCACCGGCGCCGGATGCCGCTACCCGGCTGAGGTTTCGCCAGCTCTATGCGTTGTCGCCCAGTGGCCTGCTGGGCGGTATCGCCGGCGGCGCGCTGGTGGCCGGCTTCAGTACGCTCGCACCGGTGTATGCGAGCGATATCGGCATGAGTCTGTCGGAGGTTTCGCGCTACATGGCGTTCGCGGTGGTGGCCACCATGGTCGTGCAATGGCCGGTGGGCCGTCTGTCCGACCATTTTGATCGGCGTCTGACCATTGCCGTGGTCAGCTGTATTGCCACGGCGGCCGGTATCGTGGCCGCGGTCGCCGGCGCCACCGATATGCGGCTGCTCTATATCGCGACCGCGCCCTTGTTCGGCCTGGCGGCCTGTCTCTATCCGGTCAGCCTGTCGATGATCAACGACTATATGGACAGCGGTGACCCGATCGCGGCCAGCGCCGGGCTGCTGCTGGCCTATGGCGTGGGCACCTGTATCGGCCCGGTGGCGGGTGCACTGGCCATGCAGGCCCTGGGCCCGCCGGGGCTGTTCGCGTTTCTGGCCGGCGTTTTCGCGCTGTTTTCGCTGTTCGTATTCTGGCGTGGCTTTACCACGCCGTCGGTAGCGGTGGCCGAGCAGAGCCGTTTCGTGACCATCGTGGCGGCCAATACCAGTCCGGCGATTCTGGAACTCGATCCGCGTCACGACCTCTATATGGAGACGCCGCATGTATTCGACGAGTTGCATGCGACGCGTGACGCGACCGATGCGCCGCCCGAGCCAAGCGGCGGCGAGTCGGCTGAAAACGCCGGTCGTCCGGGCGTTTGAGCCAGATAAAAGCGACTTTTTCTCTTGGGGCCTTTAGCGTAGGCTTGCGGTTTCCAGAATTGGACATGGATGATTTCAATGAAACGATATATGGCTTTGTTGGCGTGCCTGTTCGCGCTTACGGCATGCGGTAACCAGTCGGACGCCGACAACGCGTCGGCCGATGCAGGTGCCTCCAACGGTAACGACAGCGCCGCCAGCGCCGAAGGTGGCGATAGCGCCGCCAACAGCGACAAGGCCGGCGATTTCGACAGCGACAAGGCGCGTCGCAGCTATGCGCTGGGCATGGACATCGGCAATTCGCTCAAGGAGCTGCCGGTGGATATCCAGGTCGACGAGCTCTCCGAGGGCGTAAGCGACGTGGTCAGCGGCAAGGAAACGCGCCTGAGCCAGGACGAGCTCGATAGCGTTATGCAGAGCTTCGTCAAGGAGATGGAGGCCGCACAGCAGCAGAAGGCCAGCGAGCAGGCACAGAACAACCTCGAAAAGGGAAAGAAGTTCCTGGCCGAGAACAAGGACAAGGACGGAGTCAAGACCACCGATAGCGGTCTGCAGTACAAGGTGCTCGAAGAAGGGGACGGCCCCACGCCGAGCGCGGACGACAGCGTGACCGTGCACTACACGGGCAAGCTCATTGACGGCACGGTCTTCGACAGCTCGCGCGAACGCGGCGAGCCGGTGACCTTCCCGGTGGATGCGGTCATCCCCGGCTGGACCGAAGCGCTGCAGCTGATGAAGCAGGGCGCCAAGTACGAGCTCTATATTCCGGCCAAGCTCGCCTACGGCGAACGCGGCGCGGGTGCTCAGATCGGCCCGAACGAGACGCTGATCTTCGACGTCGAGCTGCTCAAGGTAGGCGGCGGCGAAGGCGACAATAGCGCGGGCAGCGGACAGGGCAAAGCCCAGCCCGACGCCAACGCCGACGCCGATACCAACTCGTAACGCGTGAGCGCGCGGCCTATCGGCCGCAGATAACGAAGCCGCCGGCAATCGTGCCGGCGGCTTTTTTTGTGCGTAGAACCACGCGGGATGGCGGATTGTTGGGGCCCGTTAACGCAAGCGCCAATCGTCGTCTCGCCTTCCGGGAATTCGCCAGGCCAGGCGCGAACAGAGACGTTCTGTGAGCCCAATGAACGGTGCGCAACGCTGCATCGTGGATTTTTCGAACGCATCCCGTCGGGACGCGCCCCCTGCGTGATTATTCAAGGTGCGCGATCCGGCATTGCAGCTCGCGCGTGTCGCAAAGCGACACCACGCGCAGCGCGCATTGTCTTGCACGGAAAATGAGAGACGGGGCGGCGATTTCGTTCGCGGTAACAGGCCCTGGTCCGGTACGGGAACCGCTGACTGCGTTCGTCGTTTTCCACGCCATCGAAAGACAGGCCGGCGCATGCGCTTCGTTTCTTTCAATGGCTTGATGGCCGGGTCAAAAGACGGCGCGGTGCAGGGCAGTGGTCTAGGAACGCTCGACGCGGCTATCGAAAAGGCGTTGCAGGTTGTTGCGCTCGAGCGCGGTGGGCCGCCGCCATAACAGTCCGTGGCGCGTGTGCCAGCGCACCGCCTGTACAAACAGCGGCGTGGGTGCCGGCCCGTTGGTCGCATCGGGGGCCGTCAGTTCAATACGAAACACCGTGCCGGTATGAAAAAGCGCCGCCCGCAGGCGCTCGCGCGGATCGCAGGCGCGTTCGATCCGTTGATGCACTTCGTCGAAAGCCTGGTGCAAGCTGGAGCGCAGCACGGCGGCGGCCGGTGGACGCCCAGGGCCGGTCCAGCATAGCCATAGTCCGGCGATATCGGCATTCGACGCCTTCAGATCGTCGATGCCGACATCGAGGGCCCGCGTGAGCTCGTCCACCAGTCGATCCCAGACCCGGCCGTTGCGTTCCCAGGCCTGGATGCGCCGCAGTCGCGACGCCGGTTTCGCGGATGCAAGCACGGCGTCGCCGAGTGCCTGCTGGGTCAAGCCACGCTGTTCGCGCCAATGGCGAATGCGCCCTGGATCGAGGGATATACTCTTCTTCATCGCGACAATCGCGTTTAGTAGACGGGTCCGCCTTCCGTATCGAGGCTGCATTCAGCCAGCTCGTGGTGTTCGTTACAGCGAAGCTTCTTGAGCAGACGCTGCATGCGGTGGCTATACCATTGCTCCTGCCAGAGTCGCTCGCGCACGTCCCGAAACATTTGCCGGTAGCGCTCGGCACGCTCGGGTTCGATAACCACCCAGCGGTCGTAGGGCAAACGCGCTTCGGCCTTTTCCAGACGCTCGATCATGCGCGAGGAGAGGGTATTGGCGACCCAGCTACGCGAGCTCGGCCCGAAATCCGGGTCAAAACGGTTCTGGTGCACGACGATCTGGCCGGACAGCATGCCGAGCACGAAGTTGGCAATACCACCATCGGGCGTAATGCCGTGCTCAAGCTCGAGTGGCTCGTAGGCGATGGCCGGCGCATAGGTCATATCGGCGCTGCCGTTGTTGAACAGCGGGCCGAGCGAGGCGATATCCGCAGGCACGGGGGACGCGCCGACCGCTTCCACCACCCGGCGCGAGGCGCGATCGTAGGAAAGAATGGCGATGCGCTTGCCGGCCAGCCGGTCGAGGCTTTCCAGATTGCTGCGATCGCGGGCGAACAGAAACACCTTGCCCAGCGGCACGACGCCGACCACTTCGTTACCGTTGGCCTGCATGAGGGGCGCCGCTTTGGGCGCTGCCATGGCCTTGATGGCACGACGCAGCGACTCGTAGCTTTGCAGGCCGCCGGCCATGTCGAGGCTGCCGGCAAAGGGCACCAGCGATCGGGTCCGCACGCCGGAGATTACGACCATGTCGCATTTGCCGGCCTTGAAATCGTTGGCGGCCACGGTTTCGTCGGTATACGCGCGGGCCTGAAGGGCGTAGCCCCAGTCCCGGGCCGCGACCGCATAGTCGGTGAACAGCTCGTAGACGAAGCCATCGGCCCCGACCGGATCGAACACACAGGCCACACGGCTCGGCTGGGCCTGAGCGAACGCCTGTGTGCATGCAAGAACACACATGGCGAAAAGGCCACGAACAACGAATCGTTTCATCGGATACGTTAAGTCTCTATGTGAACAGTTGTACACATTAGAGTTGAAACGAGCCCAAGTCAACAACTGTTCACATCGTTGGCTGACGCGTTCTCGGGCCTGTTAAAGCTATCGCCAATCGTCGCGTTGCGAGGAATTCGCCAGGCTAGGCGCGAGGGCAGATGTTGGGTGAACCACCGACCGAGACGCAGTGCCGCATGGTGGATTTTCGAACGCACGTCGTTTGTACGCGGGCCCGTGCCTGATGATTCAGGGCGCGCGACCCGGCGTTGCAGCTCGCGCATTGTCTTGCACGAAAGAGGCCCGCGACGCGACGATTTCGATTGCGTTAACAGGCCCTGACACGTACCCGCTGAGCGATCGCCGCAGCGCGAAGACGGCCTCGGCGCGCCAGTGGTCGCGGCCCGAGCGGGCCGCGACTACGCATTACATGGCTGCTTCGATACCGAGCTGGTCGAAACCCTTGGCCTGGTAATTTTCGCGGAACATGTCGCGCAGCATTTCGGCCTGCTTGTCGTAGGCTGCCTTGTCTTCCCAGGTGTTGCGGGGGTTCAGGATATCGCTGGGTACGCCCGGGCACTGCGTGGGCATGGCGAGATTGAAGATCGGATGGTTCTCGTACTCGGTGTTCTCCGGATCGAGATCGCCGGCGAGCGCGGCGTTGAGCAGGGCACGCGTGTGCTTGATGGAAATGCGCTTGCCCACGCCGTGCGGACCGCCGGACCAGCCGGTGTTGAGCAGAATGCAGCGGGCCTTGTGGGTGCGCATCTTCTCGGCCAGGATTTCGGCATAGACCGACGGTTTCTGCGACATGAAGGGCGCGCCGAAGCAGGCGGAGAATGCGGCCTTGGGCTCGGTGACACCGACTTCCGTACCGGCGAGTTTGGAGGTGAAGCCCGATACGAAGTGATACATCACGTCCTTCGTATCCAGCAGCGACACCGGCGGCAGTACGCCAAAGGCATCGGCGGTCAGCAGTACGATGGTTTCCGGATGCGGGCCGCGCGCGCCGTCGGCGACGTTCGGGTTGGCCGACAGCGGATAGGATAGGCGCGTGTTTTCGGTGATCGAGCCGTCGGTCAGGTCGAGATCCTGCGGATCGGTGTCGGCCAAGGCCTTGCCGGGCAGCGGCGGCACGTTCTCGATGATGCAGCCCGGGGTGGACAGCGCGCCGGCGATCACCGGCTCCGCGTCCTTGTCGAGATCGATGAGCTTGGCGTAGCAGCCGCCTTCGAAATTGGATACGCCGTCTTCGGTCCAGGCATGTTCGTCGTCGCCGATCAGCTCGCGATTCGGGTCGGCGGAGAGGGTCGTCTTGCCGGTGCCGGACAGGCCGAACAGGATCGCGCCGTCGCCGCGTGCGCCCACGTTGGCCGAGCAGTGCATGGGCATTTCGCCCATTTCCGGCAACAGGTAGTTCATGACCGTGAACATGGTCTTCTTGACCACGCCGCAGTAGTCGGCCCGGCCCAGTACCAGACCGATACGATTGCGGATATCGATGATCACCGCGCGGTTGGATTTGGTGCCGTCGCGGGCCGGGTCGCAGTGAAAGCTCGGCACGTTGAGCAGCGTCCAGCGCTTGTCATCCGGGTTTTCCACGTCGACGCCGTCGGCGAACATGTTCTTGGCGAACAGGGCATGAGTCGCGAATTCGCCCACGAACCGATACGGCACCGCGTACGAAGCATCCCAGCCGCAGTAGACGTCCTGAACATACAGGTGCCGGCCGCGCTCATTGAGATGGGCCGCGACACGATCGAGCAGCGGCTGAAAATTATCCGGCGCGAACTGCTGGAAGTCCGACTTCCACCAGATTTTATCCGCGACCTCGGGCCACGCCACGGCGAAGGTGTCCTGGACCGGGCGCCCAGTGCAGCTGGGGTCGGAGTAGTAGACCAGCGGGCCTTCCAGGCCCAGCGCGGTTTCGTAGGCCTTGGGTTCATCGTCCGGTCCGTCGGTACGGATCCGGCCGCGATCGTGCGCAAGCGCCTCGCTAAAGAGCGCGTCCTTGCCGAGATTGTGGCGGTACTCCAGGCCGTCCAGGCCCAGCGTCTTGTTCAACTCGGCATTCAAACTCATATGCACTTGTCCTGAAGGCATCCGGCCCGCCGGGCCGGCAAAAACGCGCAGATTACCGGTAAGGGTTGTGGCTGGCAATACGCCAGCGTACCCGCGGCAGTGCGCCTGCGGGGCGGCCATGTTCGCGTTAGTCCGACGTCGAGGAACGCGGCGTCAGGCCGCTGTACTGGTGGATATCCCCGTCGTCGATCTTGAACTGGTTGGGCACACGCACGATCAGCGCCCCGTCCATTTGCGCGCTGATGGTGCCCGCGGCGCTCTGGGCGCGGTAATGGTAAAGGTTGAATTTCAGCCGCTCGTCCGAGTCGCTCATCAACTGCAGGTTCGCGTTCACGAGCAGGGTGGAGTAGAAGCGGGCGTCGCCGGCCTGCAGCCAGATATAGCTGTCGGTAGCGACCGGCGGATCGCTGAAACCCGCAGACGATGTATCGCTGGAAAACTTGAGCGTGAGCCCGGCATCGCTGAGCGTGGCGCTGTCGATATGGTCGATCTGTACGTGCGGCGGTGGGAAAATCCGTTCCGGATCCATGATCAGCTTGTCTTTCTCAAGCTTTATGCCCTCGCGATCGAACGGGGTGAGCGTGGCCAGATCGAGCCCGACCCCCGACAGCAGCGCTTTGACGGGCATACCGAACTGTTTGACCTGGGTGGGGGCATAGACCAGCTTGTTGTCGCCGGTCACCGTAATCGGGCCCTCGAGCGTGGTCGGCAGTCCCCCGACGGGCGGGATGAACTCGAACAGGCGGGCACCGACTTCCACGGTGAGCGTGTCCTTGGAGGTCTTGTTCGTTACGCGTGAAAGAGAGCGCGGCTGATAGTCGAGCAGATAGTTGTTGAACAGCGCATCCAGATCCTTCGGCCGGACCACCAGCTCGCCGGAGAGGATATGAATATCGAACTGTTCCGGATCGTCGAAGTTCACCGGTTCCCCGGCGTTGCGCGGTATGAGCAGGGCGCGCAGGTTGTCCACGTAATAGCCGACGTTCTTGTCCATGAAGAACTCGACGTTTTTCGCCTGCAGTGCAATAGCGCGCACGCCCGAGTCGCGCAGCGTGAACTGGCCGACGTCCGACTTGAGCGCATCCGGCAGTAGACGCTGACTCCATGTGCGGCGCAGCGTCGCGTAACGCTGTTGTTGCGCCGTCACAACCTTGGGCTGCACCGTCTTCTTGTCGTTGACGTCGGCCGGGCTCTGTGCCGTGTCCTCGTCTTTTTCGTCCGGGTCCTGTTCGTCCGGGTCCCGGCTTTCTTCGTCATTGAGCGCAGGGGCCAGCCGTCCGGGCTCGGGGCCCAGCGACTTGCGCATCTGGCCTTGGGCCAAGCCGGCGCCACTCGTGGTCAGCAGCAGTAACGCGACGGCGAGCAGGGACAACCCGCGAGCCCTGCGCATGCCCCGGTTCGGGAAGGAGGCTTCAGGATGCATCGCTATCCTCCGGCAGGGCGGACCCCACGTAGTCGACGGGCACGTAGTCGGCGAGATAAATCGCGATTTCACCGGCCGGGGTGGCATCGAGCACGCCGTTGACCATCTGTTCGCGATAATTGTAGAGCGAGGCATCGAGCTTGCCGCCATCGCGCGCCATCAGCTGCAGGCGGGCATCGGTAATCACCGCTCTTTGAATACGTATGTCGCCACCCTGGAGCATTACATAGCTGTCGCTCTTTACCACCGGCTCCGGCAATTCGGGGTTCTTGTCGCTGGTGATATCGAGATGAACACCCGCGCTGTCGATTTTCATGTTTGCGACGTGCACGCTCTGCTCCGGGGGCGGCAGGGCATGATTGAGGTCGAGCACCACGTTGTTACCGGAGAAACCGGCGCCCTCGGACTCGATCTGCAGCAGTTTCGATAGCTGCAGGTTGATCGCCTCGAGCAGACCTTTTGCTTCCATGGGCCCGAGCTTGATTTCGTCCGGCCGATAGACGAACAGATGGCCTTGTTCCAGCGTTACCTGTCCGGCCATGTGGAAGGGCAGCCATACGCCGGGTATTTTTGCCGCCTCGCCTTCCACCACCAGCTGGCCGCTGTCGTCGGTCGAGGCTTCGATGTTGCGCAGCTGGGAGTCGTCGTAATCCGCCAGATACTGGTTGAAAAGTGCCGACAACGCTTTCGGCGGCAGCGTGACCTGGCCGTGCAAGGGATGAAAGATGAAAGAGGTGGGATCGTCCAGCACGATGGGATTACCCGGCGTGCGCGGAAACAGAACGGCCGAGAGCTCGGTGGTATCGAAAGCAATGTCGCCGACGATCCGGAAATACACGTTCTTGATGAACAGGCCGACCGACTTGCGGCCCGAGTCGCGCAGAGTCCGTTCGCGGATGACCGGGTTGAAGTCTTCCGAGAAGCTGTTCTGCCCGTCGTTGTAGTCTTCGATCGAGGCGAGCTGGGCATGCTTCGCGGTAATGATGGTGGCCGATTCGGCCGCTTCCGGCTGGGCCGCCTTCATGGCAATCACCGCGCCGGCGCACAGCACCACGAGCCCGGCGATCGTGATGCCCACGATCTTTTTTCTTGTCATCGACGTTTCTCCTCGCACGTCGTTATTTCATTGCATCGTCACGTAAAGACGACGTAATGACAACTTATCTTTTCGCAAATCCGGCGGTAGGCGCTCAACCGAGTTCGGCGAGCGTGGTCACGATATGATCGGGTCGGCAGGCGGCGATCGGTTCGCCGTGATTGTAGCCGTAAGTTACCGCGAGCGTACGGAAACCCGCTGCCTTGCCAGCTGCGATATCGTGCCGGGAATCGCCCACCATCAAAGCCTTTGCCGGGGCAGTTGACGTGTGCTGGGCCGCATGCAGCAGCGGTGCGGGGTGAGGTTTCTTTTCATCCAGGCTGTCGCCGCCGAGGGTGAGCGCGAAAAAGTCCGCGAGTTCAAAATGCGAAAGAATCGGGCCGACGAAGGCGATCGGCTTGTTCGTGATCAGCACACAGGTGACGCTGCGCGTCGCTAGTGCGCTTAGACACTGACGCACGCCGTCATATAGCGTCGTCTGGGCATACGGTTTCTCGGCATAGTGGTCGAGAAAACGCGCATGCACGGTCTCGACCGCTTGCGGCTCGAGACGCTCTGGCGCGGTGGCCAGGGCATGCGCGAGCGCGCGCTCCACGAGCTTGCGGCTGCCATTGCCGACCCAGTCACGCACCTTGTCCACGCCGACCGGGCGTTGCCCGTGGTCGCCGAGGGCCGCATCCACGGCGACGGCGAGGTCCGGCACCGAGTCGATCAGCGTACCGTCGAGGTCGAAGGCGACGAGCTCGATGTTGTCCAGCGCCGGGTGTCGGGCGCTGCGCTCACTGTTCGCCTGCCCCGAACTCAAGCGATCGTCCAGTGGGCGTCAGCCAGCTGCGCGGCGCTCAACGAAAGCTGCATGCCCGGCTCCAGGGCACCGACGCCTTCCGGCGTGCCGGTGAATATCAGATCCCCCGGCAGCAGCTGCCAGTGGGCGCTGAGCATGGCAATCAGGTCGGCGACGCCAACCAGCATGTGCGCGGTATGCCCGCGCTGGCGGGTTTCGCCGTCAATGCTCAGTTCGAAATGCAGGTCGGTGAGGTCGATATCGTCGGTCAAGGCCACCAGCGGGCCCAGCGGCGCGCTGTGGTCGAACGCCTTGGCCTTTTCCCAGGGCTCGCCGGTCTGCTTCAGATCCGTCTGGACATCGCGCAGCGTCAGGTCGAGGCCCAGGCCGAGGCCGGCGATATGTGCGCGCGCGGCCTCGGGCGCGATATCGCGACCGCCGCTGCCGATCTCGATTACCAGTTCGGTTTCGTAATGAATCGCGCCGACGTCGTCGGGCAGGGTAATCGCCTCGCCCGGTGCAACCAGCGCGCTGGCCGGCTTCATGAACACGATGGATTCCTTGCCGCTGAGCGTATTGCCCAGTTCCTCGATGTGCTTTGCGTAGTTGCGTCCGATACAGAAGATGCGCGGCGTGTTGCGCGCGGCAAAGGCATCGGCAGGGCGGCTATGGGCTTGGTTCATGCGGTTTGCTCACTCAGATTCTTGTGCCGATATTCGCATAGATCGACAATCCGGCAGTCGTCACAAAGCGGCTTGCGGGCCTTGCAGGTATACCGGCCGTGCAGGATCAGCCAGTGGTGCGCATCCAGCAGAAATTCCTTTGGTACCAGGCGCATGAGCCGGTCCTCGACTGCGCGGACCGTCTTGCCGGGGGCGATGCCGGTGCGATTGGATACGCGGAAGATATGCGTATCCACCGCCATGGCCGGTTTGCCGAAGGCCGTGTTGAGTACCACGTTGGCCGTCTTGCGACCCACGCCCGGCAGAGCCACCAGTGCCTCGCGCGTGTCCGGTACTTCGCCGTCGTGCGTGTCGACCAGCG
Source organism: Salinisphaera sp. C84B14 (assembly GCF_040361435.1). Lineage (NCBI taxonomy): Bacteria > Pseudomonadati > Pseudomonadota > Gammaproteobacteria > Salinisphaerales > Salinisphaeraceae > Salinisphaera > Salinisphaera sp. C84B14. The sequence continues at coordinate 19,841 of NZ_APNL01000024.1, forward strand.
CACGGCAGGTTTTCATCACGTTGGCGGCCTTGCTGTTATAAAGGCCGATGGTCTTGATGTAGTCCTTGAGCCCGTCCTCGCCGAGATCGAGTATCGCCTGCGGCGTATTGGCCACCGGAAACAGTTTGGCCGTGGCCTTGTTCACGCCCACGTCCGTGGCCTGGGCGGACAGGATCACCGCGACCAGCAGTTCGAAGGCCGAGTCGTACTTCAGCTCGGTCTGCGGCTTGGGATTGGCGTCGCGTAGACGCTGAAATATTTCGGTGCGTTTGGCTTTGTTCATGGTTCAAGGCCGTGGCGCGGCTCAAAGCGACAAGCGGGACGGGATTGTATCGGCTTCACCGCATTACGTGACTTGCAGACCGGGTACCGGTCGAGCGGTGCCCGTTCGTCGATCACGTTAAGCGCGCTGTTCGAAGCGTTCTCTCAAGTCATTTATCCGCAGATTACGTCGATTTATTGATTCGGCCGTGTTGGGGGATCGACTGCGTTCGCTCGGCAGCGGCGGTGACAATCGCTGTAAGAAAAGTCCGCAGATCGACGCAGATCTCACAGATCGAACACAAGAAGCCGCGGCTCATCGTTGGCGTTGTAGCGCGGTGCTACGTTTCTTCGAATCGGCGAAATCTGCGGTTCTGCGTGAAAGACGCGAGCCACCGGGCAACGACCGATCCAGGTTGAGCCGGGCGATGTCACTCGCGGCCGGCGCGTCGCGCCTTGGCGCGGGCGATGGCGTCGGCGATAGTGGATTTCTTGGCTTCGGAGGTGGCCTGCGCATCTTCGCGCGCGTCGACGGTGGCCTCGTGGCGGCTGGCGCGGCGGTGGCGGGTCGTACGGCGATTGAGGCGCTGCTGGCGCGCTTCGAACAGGCGGCGGGCACGGGCGGCACGCTCGGCGTCAATCTCGCGGGCCGGCGGCCAGACCGGCTGGCCGCTGTCGGCCTTGGATTCGGGCATGTCGATACAGTCGACCGGGCAGGCCGGCACGCACAGCTCGCAGCCGGTACAGTCGAATTCGATAACCGTATGCATCTGTTTGGCCGCACCGATGATCGCATCGGTGGGGCAGACCTGAATACAGCGTGTGCAGCCGATGCATTCGTCCTCGCGAATGAAGGCGACCTTGGCCACGCTGGCATCGCCGCATTCCGGATCGATCGGCTTGACCGCCTGACCGGTGAGTTCGGCCAGGCGCACCACGGTCGCGTCGCCGCCGGGCGGACAGCGGTTGATATCCGTTTCCCCTGCCGCGATGGCCTCGGCATAGGGCCGACAGCCGTCGTAGCCGCAGCGCCGACACTGGGTCTGGGGCAGCAGGGCATCAATGTCGTCAACGGGTGTCGTCATCGTTTCGTTTTTCGACAAGTTCTCGGCCGATTCACCCGCAGGTTACGCGACGGCTGCCAGCTGATCGAGCCAGCAGCGGGCATTCATGGGCATTGCGTCACGGCATTCTGGGCGGGCGTTTGGACGATACATCCGCAGATCAAGCACAGGTATGTTCGCGAGCCCGGCTGGTAGGCGGACTGTCCTGAAGGCAGGGATCCGCGGATTATGCCGATTCCGAAGATTGACTGTTCAGCAGCCAGGTTGTTCGGCTCTTGCGTTGTTTGAAGCTTCAGCCGCTCCAGTAAAAGCGTGTCTATAGATCGACGCAGGAAAAACCCGGGTCAAGGGCGAAGGTGGCCCGGCCGCGGGGATCGAGTCGTTTTCTGGCCCCTGCTTTCCTGATCTACGTAAACGGCGAAATCCGCGGATCGGCTTCAGGAACGATGGCGCAGGCCGTGCCCGGTACGACCGGAGCCGCCAGACGGCATTGCGCGCATCGACCTGAAGCTACTGTCGGCGGCGTTACTTGACCTTGTCGCCGGGTTTCGCGCCGTCGTCGGGCGAAAGAATATGCGGCGAGTCGCCGGCGGCAAGCACCATGCCTTCGGATACGCCGAAGCGCATCTTGCGCGGCGCAAGGTTGGCGACCATGACGGTTAGCCGGCCTTCCAGCTGGGACGGGTCGTAGGCCGACTTGATGCCCGCGAAGACCTGCTTCTTGCCGAGTGCACCCACGTCGAGGGTCAGGCGTAGCAGCTTGTCGGCGCCTTCGACATGGTCGGCGGCCTCGATACGCGCAATGCGCAGGTCCACCTTGGCGAAATCGCCGATCTCGATGGTATCGCTGTCCACGGCGGGTTCGTCCTTCTTATGCGGTTTGTTGTCTGCGGCTTTCGGTTCGGCTTCGGGCTGAGCCTGCGGTGCGCTCTTGGCTGCGAGATCTTCCTGGCTGGCTTCGATCATCTTGTCGATGGCCGGCTGTTCCACGCGGCGCAGCAGCGGTTTGAAGCGCTGAATTTCGCCCGAGACGGGCGTCGCCAGATCGGTCCAGCTCAGCGAATCGACGTTCAGAAATGCTTCGGCGCGTTCGGCTGTTTCTGGCAGCACCGGCTTGAGATAGATCGTGAGCTGGGCGAACAACGCCAGCGCCGTGGTGCAGATCTGCTGCAGTTCGTCTTCGCGGCCTTCTTCCTTGGCCAGCTGCCAGGGCGCACGCTCGGCGACATAGGCATTGGCGTCATCCGCCAAGGCCATGATCTGGCGGATCGCCTGGGCGAAACGGCGCTGTTCGTAATGCTCGGCGATTTCGTCGGCCGCGGTGGCGAAACGCTCGAACAGCTCGGGCGAATCCAGGGTATCCGCGAGCCGGCCATCGAAGCGCTTGGTAATGAAGGTCGCGCTACGCGAAGCGATATTGACGTACTTGCCGACCAGATCGGAATTGATACGCGCCCGGAAGTCGTCGAGGTTGAGATCCAGATCCTCGACCTTGCCAGAAAGCTTGGCGGCGAAGTAGTAGCGCAGGAACTCGGCCGGCATATGGTCGTGCCAGGTGCGCGCCTTGATGAAGGTGCCGCGCGACTTGGACATTTTCTCGCCGTTGACGGTGAGAAAGCCGTGGGCATGAATGCCCGTGGGCGTGCGATAGCCGGCGCCTTCGAGCATGGCCGGCCAGAACAGCGCATGGAAGTAGACGATGTCCTTGCCGATGAAGTGATACAGCTCGGCCTTGGAATCCGGCTTGAAGAACGTGTCGAAGTCGAGATCGTCGCGGCGTTTGCACAGATTCGCGAAGCTGGCCATATAGCCGATCGGCGCATCCAGCCACACGTAGAAGTACTTGTCGTCGGTGCCCGGGATCTTGAAGCCGAAATAGGGCGCATCGCGGGAGATATCCCAGTCCTTGAGGCCGGCCTCGAACCATTCGTCGAGCTTGCGGGTGACCGCTTCCTGCAGATGATCACTGCGTGTCCAGTCGTGCAGGAACTTCTCGAAGTCCGCGAGCTGAAAGAAATAATGCTCGGAATCGCGCTCAACCGGCGTGGCACCCGAGAGCACGGACACCGGATTGATCAGCTCGGTGGGCTGATAGGTCGCGCCGCATTTTTCGCAGGCGTCGCCGTACTGATCCGGCGCGCCGCATTTCGGGCATTCGCCGCGAATGAAGCGGTCCGGCAGAAACATCTGCTTTTCTTCGTCGAAGGCCTGCGAGATGGTGCGACGCGCGATATGCCCGGCCTTGTCCAGGCGCGTATAGATCTCGCTGGCCAGCTCGCGGTTCTCGTCCGAATGGGTCGAGTGGTAGTTGTCGAAGCCGATCAGAAAATCGTCGAAGTCGCGCTTGTGTTCGGCGCCGACGTCGGCGATGAGCTGCTCGGGCTCGATGCCCATATCGCGCGCCTTGAGCATGATCGGCGTGCCGTGCGCGTCGTCGGCACAGACATAGATACAGCGATTGCCGCGCAGCTTCTGGAAGCGCACCCACACATCGGTCTGGATGTATTCCACCAGATGGCCCAGATGGATCGACCCATTGGCATAGGGCAGGGCAGAGGTAACGAGAATATCGCGCGCCATAACAGGCTTTCTTGTCGGCTGTCGAAAGCCCGCCAGTATGCCACAGCCGTGCCCGGCCAGCCGGGGCAGGCTGCTATCATTGGCGCCGTTTCAATTGACCGAATCAATCCTGGAAGCCCGCCATGAGCGATGCCCTCAAACAGACCGTCGAAACCGAACTCGGCCGTTTTCATGAGCCTTATCTGGATACCGACCTGATCAGTGCGCGCGCCGTGCGCTCGCTTGAGGTCAAGGGCGAGCGCGTGACGCTCGAACTCGATCTGGGCTTTCCCTGCGGCGACTATGGGCAGACGCTGGCCGAACAGGTTCGCGCGATGCTCGAAGCGGTCGACGGCATCGAGCGGGCGGACGTAACGGTCGGGTTTTCGGTGGCCGCACGCGCGGTGCAGCCGTCGCTCAAGCGTGTCGAAGGCGTGCGTAACATCATCGCCGTGGCTTCGGCCAAGGGCGGTGTCGGCAAGTCGACGGTCGCGGCGAACCTCGCGCTGGCACTCAAGGCCGACGGCGCCTCGGTCGGCCTGCTCGACGCCGATATCTACGGCCCCAGCCAGCCGCGACTGATGGGGATCGAAGGCCGTGCCCAGGCCAAGGACGGCAAGATGCTGCTGCCCATGGAGGCGCACGGCATGCAGACCATGTCGATCGGCTATCTCATCGAAAAGGATTCACCGGCCATCCTGCGTGGACCCATGGTGACTTCGGCGCTGCAGCAGATGCTGTTCCAGACCGCCTGGGACGATCTCGACTATCTCATCATCGATCTGCCGCCGGGTACCGGCGATATCCAGCTTACGCTGGCGCAGAAAGTGCCGGTCTCGGGCGCGGTGGTGGTGACCACCCCGCAGGATCTGGCCCTGATCGATGCCCGCAAGGGCGTGGAGATGTTCAACAAGGTGAATGTGCCGGTGCTGGGCATCGTGGAGAACATGAGTACCCACATCTGCTCGAACTGTGGCCATGAAGAAGCGATCTTCGGTGCCCACGGCGGCCAGACGCTGGCGGATGAATACGATGTCGGTCTGCTGGGCGAGCTGCCGTTGGATATTTCGATTCGCGAAAACGCCGATGCCGGCCATCCCAGCGTGGTCGCTGATCCGCAGGGCAATATCGCCAGCGCCTATTTCGATATGGCACGGCGTACCGCGGCGCGCCTGTCGCAGCAGAAGAAGGACTACGCCAGCAAGTTCCCGAATATCAAGGTGGAAAGTACCTAGGGAAGCTCTGCACGACCTCTCGCGGGTCGCGTTCGAGTCCTCACAGACGGTGCGGCAAGGCGCCCAAGCGCAGCGCCTGCCTCATCGGCAGGTCAAGCTTGGCAACGAAGCCGCGGCGTCTGTGAGGCCGAACCCCTTCGGGGCCGCCGGCTTTGCGCGCGCCTGGTCGGCGTCGAGGCAGACGCACCGTGCAACCAGCACGCTACGCCTACCTCTGTCTGCCAGCCACGCGCAAAGCACACCGGCGCGACCGTGACAGGTTGTGCAGAGCGTCCCTAGCTGCGCAGGGCCCGAAAGGCATCGACCACGTGCTGGGCCAGGGCCTTGCCGGCATCCGAACAATGCGCGCCGAATACGAGCGCGGTATGGGTATCGATCAGCGGCGGTAGCTGCGGTTCGTCCAGAATCTCCAGATCCGCCGAATCGACCAGCGGGCGCGGGAACGGGGCGATTGCCAGATCGGCGAGCACGGCGGCACGCTGGCCGGCGCTGTGATCGCTGCTGTAGGCCACGCGATAGCGTCGGCCGGCCCGGTCCAGCGCATCGATCGCGCTGGCACGCCATGCACAGCCAGGCTCGGCCAGGGCGACCGGTAGCGGTTCGCGCAGCTTCGCGCTGCCGCCGCGACGTGCGGCCCAGACCAGCGGCTCGGTATGCACGATTTCGCCGCGTTCGATGTCGACCTCCCGGCTGCCGACGGTGACCAGTGCGAAGTCGATTTGCTCGGCGTCGAGGCGCTCGAGAATCACGCGGCTGGTGCCGGTGACCACATCCACCTGCACCGCGGGGTTGGAACGTGCGAAGGCCGTCAGCACCCGCGGCAGAATACGTCCGCCTACGTCGTCCGGCGTGCCCACGCGGACCGTGCCGTCGAGCGCGGGGGCGAGAAAACAGGCGACCGCCTCGGCATTGAGCGCGAGCAGCTGGCGTGCATAGCGCAGCAGCAGTTCGCCGTGTTCGGTGAGTTGCACCCGGCGCGCCTCGCGCACGAACAGGCGCTTGTCGAGCGTGGCCTCCAACCCCTTGATCTGCATGCTCAACGCCGAAGGCGTACGAAACACGGCCTTGGCGGCACGCGTAAAGCTGCCGTGCTCGGCGATGGCCACGAAGCTGCGCAGAACTTCGGTATCCAGCAATCGCTCGGTGGCATTGCCGCTATTTGCTGGGAGTCCGGTCATGGCGTAAGCGTTAAAATAATTTGAACGCTTAGTATAGATCTTTTCGCTGGATTGAATAGTGGGGCGCTTCCATGCTGATTGCCTCTACCGAACGTCGATCAATCAGCGGGAGATATCTCATGTATCAATCAAGCAAGGAACAACGCCGCAAATCGCGGCGCGAATCGCCACCGTTGAGTCCGCAGGTGGCGCGGCTCTATATGCCGGCCATGCCGCCGCTGTGGCTGTTCGCGGGTATTGCGCGGGTGCTGCAGCGCTGGAAAAAGCGGCGTGCTATCAAGGCGCTGCTCAAGCGCGACGACCATATGCTCCAGGATCTGGGCTATAGCCGTGGCGAGCTGCGGCGCGAGCTCGACGAACCCGGAATGCGGGCGTGCGCCCGCGCCAACGCCAGCCGGACCGTTGACGGGTGATCTCGAAGAGCACGTCTATTGCTGCAGCGGCCCGGCGATGATCCGGGCCGCCGCAGACCCGCTCAGGCGTTGCGGGCCTCGTCGGCGATATCGATCACGATCTTGCCGACGGCCGCGCCCGCTTCCAGATGCGAATGGGCGGCGGCGATATCGCCGAGGGTGAAACGACGCTCGTCGAGCAGGGGCTTGAGCTGATCGGTGGCCGCAAGTGCGGCGGCTTTGGTCAGAATCTCGCCGTGATGCTGCGGATGCACGCCGTGCAACATGCTGGTGAGCATGAAGATGGTATGCAGCGTGAGGCTCTTGGTATGCATGGGCGTGAGGTCGGCCTCGTACTGCGACACGATGGTCGCGACCTGGCCATTGACCCGTGCGCCCGCAAACGACGTGGCGATATCTGAGCCGCCGGTGGCATCGAAGACCACGTCGAAACCACGGCCCGAGGTCAGGCGCTGCACATAATCTTCGACGCTTTCCTCGCGATAGTTGATGGTTTCGTCGGCGCCCATGCGGCGTGCGATATCGGCCTTGGCGGCAGACGAAATGGTGGCAGCCACACGTGCGCCCTGGGCCTTGGCCAGCTGGATGGCGATATGCCCCACGCCGCCCGCGCCGCCGTGGATGAGCACATGATCGCCCGGCGCGATCCGGGTGCGGTCGACCATCGCTTCCCAGGCGGTGATCGACACCAGCGGCAGGGCCGCGGTTTCGCGCCAGTCCAGAGCCTCCGGCTTGAAGGCCATGAAGTCGGCATCGACGGCGATATATTCGCCGTAGGCGCCGCCGCGCCCGCGCAGACCGCCCGCGCAGCCATAGACCGCATCGCCTTTCTTGAAGCGGGTGATGCCTTCGCCGACAGCTTCGACCACGCCGGCCACGTCACAGCCGAGCACGCCCGGCAGTTCCGGCGCGATCGGCGGCCCGGCGGCGCGTAGTTTGGTATCGACCGGGTTCACGCTGGAGGCGATCTGGCGTACCAGCAGCTGGCCCGGGCCGGGTGTCGGCGTGTCGATCTCGGCGGCTTCGAACACGTCGGGGGCGCCGAATTCGCGAATGAGCTGAACCTGCATATGGGCTCCTGAAAGCGATTGAATCATTGTCGATGCAACGATACGCCATCATGGCGCCTGACTCAGCCCGGGACGTAGGCGCGTCGGGGCGCAAGGCGCTAAACTGCGCGCTTTGCCCGCCGCGCAGAGTCGAGTCGATGAGTATCAAATCCGATAAGTGGATCCGCCGCATGGCCGCCGAGCACGGCATGATCGAGCCGTTCGAGCCGGGCCAGGTCAAGGAAAACGAGACCGGACGGATCGTGTCCTACGGCGTCTCCAGCTACGGCTACGACGTGCGCTGCTCGCCGCATTTCAAGATATTCACCAACATCAATACGGCGGTGGTGGATCCGAAAGCCTTCGACGAGAAGAGCTTTCAGGATTTCGAGGGCGATACCTGCATCATTCCGCCCAACTCCTTTGCGCTGGCCTCGACGGTGGAATATTTCCGTATTCCGCGCAGCGTGCTCACGATCTGTCTGGGCAAGTCGACCTATGCCCGCTGCGGCATTATCGTCAACGTGACGCCGCTGGAGCCGGAATGGGAAGGCCACGTCACCCTGGAGTTTTCCAACACCACCACGCTGCCAGCCAAGATATACGCCAACGAAGGCGTGGCCCAGATGCTGTTTCTGGAATCGGACGAAGTCTGTGAGACGTCCTACAAGGATCGCGGCGGCAAGTACCAGGGCCAGCGCGGCGTTACTCTGCCGCGCACCTGAGCGTACGCGCCGGTACTAGCGTTCGAGCGCGGTGAGCTGCATGCGAAAGACGCCGGTCTTGGGTTTTTCGTGCTCGACCTGCACCGGAATCCAGTCAGCGTTGCGTGCCAGCCAGAAGCGCAGGCCGCGCTTGGGGTCGTCCACGCGTTCGATCTTGAGCGTGTCGTAGCGCCCGGCCGGGGTCTTGATACGGCCGCCGTCGCTGGCGCGCAGGCGATAGGTTTTCTGTTTCTTTTCGTCGATCAGGGCGAAATCGCGCTCGCCGGCGGTATCCGGATTCGCGGCGGCCGCGACCCAGCGGCGGGCGGCGAACTGGATTGAAAGCGGATCGAAGGCGCTATCGCCCAGGGCCATGGTCTTGCTCTCGCCGGCTTCGCTGCGATAGGTGACTTCGTGCTGCGACCAGTCGAATTCCAGGCTGTAGCTGTCCTCGGCGTTGCCTTCCATATGATGGGAAAAGCGCTGCGGCCGCACGGTGCCGTCTTCGATACAGAAACGGCTTTCGTCGATGACCTGACCGACGAATACGCGCACGACGGCATTCGGGTTGGCTTCGCCCCGGAACACGTAGCAGTCGTCGCCGTCGCGGGTGAGCGAAAAACGTGTGGTGCCCAGCGCGACGGCACCGCGCTTGACCTTGAACTGGGCATCGAAGGTTTGCATGACATCGGCTCCGGCAACGGGGGAAACAAACAGGGCGGTCAGCAGCAGACACAGCGCCAGGCCACGTCTGCGGCAGCGATCAGGTAACGGCGAGCCGGTCGTATTGGTCATGGGGGCAGTCTTCCTGCAGGCGCTGGTCACGCCAGACCACGCCGTCCTTGAAAAACACGCGCCCGGCAACGAGTTCGGCGAGTACGGCCGGGTAGAGCCGCTGCTCGACTTCGGTCATGACCCGCTCGGCCAGGGTTTCGGGGGTGTCGTCGGCGGCGACGGCAATACTGCCCTGGCGGATGGTCGGGCCGTCGTCCAGGTCGGGCGTGACGAAATGTACGCTCGCGCCGTGGCGGGCGTCCCCGTTCGACAACGCGCGCTCGTGGGTGTTCAACCCTTTGTAGCGCGGCAGCAGCGACGGATGGATATTGATCAGCTTCGCTTCGAAGCGTTCCACGAACGCCTGACTGAGAATACGCATGAAGCCGGCCAGTACCACCCAGTCCGGGCGGGCCGCGGCGATGCGGGCCGCCAGCGCGCGGTCGAAATCCTCGCGGTGCTTGAAGCCGCCGGCTTCGATGCATACGCAGTTGAGCCCGGCCAGCCGTGCGATCTGCATGCCCGGCGCGTCGGCGCGGTTGCTGATCACCAGCGCGATCTCGGCGGCGAGTTCGCCGGCCTCGATCGCCTGAATGATCGCCTCCAGATTGCGTCCGCGTCCGGAGATCACCACCACCAGGCGCGGGGTGTGCTTGCCGCTGTTCTCGGTTCGACTACTCAAACCAGGCGTACGGCGTCGTCGGTGGCGTTTTCGCGGGCGTGGATACGACCGAGTTCGAACACCTGCTCGCCCGCGCCGGTGAGCACATCGATGGCTTGGGCCACCTGGTCGGCCGGAACCACCACGCAGTAGCCGATCCCGCAGTTGAAGGTGCGATCCATTTCCGCGGCGCTGACATTGCCCGCCTCGGCCAGCCAGTCGAACACCGCCGGGCGCGTCCAGGCGCTGCGTTCGATGGTCGCCGCCAGATGTTCGGGTATCACCCGGGCGAAGTTCTCGGCCAGACCGCCGCCGGTGATATGGGCCATGGCCTGTACGTCGACTTCGGCCAGCAGGGCCTGAATCGCTTTCACGTAGATCCGCGTGGGCGCGAGCAGTGCATCGGCCAGGCTCTGCTCGCCCAGTCGGGTCTCCAGGGTGGCGCCGGCCACGTCGAGGATACGGCGCACCAGCGAATAGCCGTTGGAGTGGGCGCCGGACGAGGCCAGGCCGAGTACCACGCTGCCTTCGCCCATGCGGCTGCCGTCGATGCGCTTGTCGTATTCGACCACGCCCACGCAGAAGCCCGCCAGGTCGAAATCGCCGCTGGCGTACATGCCCGGCATTTCGGCGGTTTCTCCGCCAATCAGCGATGCACCCGCCTGACGACAGCCTTCGGCGATGCTCTTGATCACCGGCGCGGCCACCGCGGCATCCAGATGGGCGGTGGCGTAATAGTCGAGAAAGAACAGCGGCTCGGCGCCGGTCACCAGCACGTCGTTCACGCACATCGCGACCAGGTCGATACCGATGCCGTCGAAGCGCCGGGCGTCGATGGCCAGGCGCAGCTTGGTGCCCACGCCGTCGGTGCCGGACACCAGCACCGGGCGCCGGTAGCGATCCACCGGCAGTTCGAACAGGCCGCCGAAACCGCCCAGACCGCCGATCACTTCCGGCCGGCGCGTGGCCTCGACCGGCTCGCGTATTTCGTCGACCAGGCGGTTGCCGGCATCGATATCCACGCCGGCATCGGCGTAGGTCAGGGTAGGACGTTGGCTCACGTGAAGTCGCTCGCGGTTGCAGGAGATTGGGCCCGTGGTGGCGGGCAGCGCATGTTATTGTAACGCGGGTGTACGGCCATGTTGCCAGCGCTGCGGCTCGTAGCCTGAGTGGCGTGCCTTGCGCAGCGCGGTCGCCACCCAGTCCGTGCCCCGCGCGTCGCCGGGCGCGGGTGGCGGCTCATCCGCCCGGACCGGTTTTCATCGTCGTTTTCATGCCGAGGTATTCGTGCGACACCACTGGATTGACGAGCGCCGCGCCTGCGCGGGGCGCGCGACCGGCCGATCGATGATCGAGACGAGCGGGGCGCGCTCATGATCAAGAGCCAGCGCAACGTCGCGATCGGCGTATTCGCGTTCATCGCACTCACCCTCTGGTTACTGGGCTCGATTCTTACCCCGTTTCTCATCGGCGCCGGGCTGGCCTATGTGTGCGACCCGATCGTCGACCGGCTCGAGCGGCTGCGCATGTCGCGTACCAGCGGCGTGGTGGTGGTTTTCGCGGTGGTGACCGTGCTGCTGTCGTTATTGCTGCTGCTGTTGCTGCCGCAGCTGCAGAAACAGCTCAATACGCTGATTCAGAACCTGCCGCGCTATCTGGACTGGATTCAACGCACGACCGCGCCGTATCTCGGCTCGCTGGGGCCCAACGGGCAGTCGCTCGACGTGGATGCCATCAAGACCCTGATCGCCGACAACTGGGGCACGGCCGGCGGTTTTGCCACCACGGTAGCCAAGAAGGCGTTTTCCTCGGGCACCGCGCTCATGGCGATCGCCATGAATCTGCTGCTGATCCCGGTGATCATGTTCTATCTGCTGCGCGACTGGGACCACATGGTCGCCTGGATCAAATCCCAGCTGCCGCGCCGCTATGTCGGCACGGTCAGCGAACTAGCGCAGGAGACCGACCAGGTCCTGGGCCAGTTCATCCGCGGCCAGCTGCTGGTGATGACGGTGCTGGGCTCGATTTATATCGTGGGCCTGTGGCTGGCCGGCCTGGACCTGGCGCTGGTGATCGGTCTCGGCGCGGGGCTGGTGAGTTTCGTGCCCTATGTGGGCGTGATCAGCGGGCTGCTGGTATCGAGCGTCGCCATGCTGGTGCAGACGGGCGATCCCTTCCAGCTGATCTGGGTGTTCGTGGTGTTCGGCATTGGCCAGGTGCTCGAACAGGTGATACTGCAGCCGCTACTGCTCGGCGATGCCATCGGCCTGCATCCGGTATGGGTGATCTTTGCGGTTCTTGCCGGTGGCCAGCTGCTGGGCTTCGTCGGCGTGTTGATCGCCTTGCCGGTCGCGGCCGCGATGGCGGTGATCGTGCGCTACGGCGGCCGCCAGTGGCGCTCCAGCCGCGCCTATCTCGATCATTGATGGCGGTGCATTCGAAGAAAAGGCCGGGGCGATGGCGACACAGCTGATTCTGGGGGTCCAGCTGCCGCAGAGCGCGACGCTCGATGCGTTCGTGGGTGAAACCAACGCGCAGGTGCTTGCAGCAGTCGAACAGATTGTCGACGGACGCAGCGAACGCCTGTTCCTGCATGGCCCCGAAGCCAGCGGCAAAACGCACTTGCTACAGGCCGCCTGTCGTGCCGCCGGCGATGCCGGCGATCGCAGCGTTTATGTACCGCTGGATCAGGTGGCCGATCAGGCCGAGTCGCTGCTGGCCGGGCTACAGGATATGGACTGCGTGTGTATCGACAACGTGGCCGCGATTGCCGGCGACCGCGATGCCGAAATCGCGCTGTTGAGCCTCACCGACGGGCTGCGCGCCCGCGGTGGACGGCTGCTGGTCGCGGATCGCCAGCCGCCCGCCGAGCTCGGACTGGCGCTGGCCGATCTGGCCAGCCGCCTGGCCTGGGGCGGCGCGATCGCCACCGCCGAACTCGACGACGCCGACAAGCACGCCCTGCTTATCGAACGGGCGGCCCAGCGCGGCATGGAAATGCCGGATGCCACCGCGCGCTGGCTGCTGCGCCACGGCGAGCGCGCCGTGCCGGCGCTAATGGCCGCGCTCGATACCCTCGATCATGCCTCGCTGGCGGCCCATCGCCGCCTGACCATTCCCTTCGTCAAGCAGACTCTGGGCTGAAGCCGGCCAGCGCGCGCGACGCGTGCATTGCTGGGCAACCTGTCCCCGCGAGCGCAGCCGACTGAGTTTCTTGCAGTCGCTAGAGCGCGTTCGAAGTATCGGGTTGCACAAGCAACGCTTAGCCGCCAGGGCCCTGGGCTTCGCGCTCGCGCGAATCCCATTTCGCGAACACCACGGTGCCCACGAACATGGCGATGCTTGCGCCCAGGCACAGATCCACGGCCAGCGTCGCCGCGCCGGCAATATATTCGACCATGGCGTAGGCCATATAGAACAACGCCGCCATCGATGCCCAGGCCGCGGTATAGATGCGTGCCCGCGCCAGGCCGTTGAGTGAGGCCAGCAGCGGCAGGCTGAAGATCGAGGCCAGCAGCAGCCGCTCCATGGTATGCACGCCGGCAATCCAGAACAGGCTCGCGATCAGCGCGATATTGCCGAGCACGGCCAGCATCAGGGCATAGCGAGACCAGCGCATCAGTGGTCGCTCAGCTTGAGTGCGGTGCGCGCGACGCGCTCACCGAGGTTGCGGGCGATCTGTTTTTCGATATCGGTCAGCGGCCTGTCGCCGATCACGCCGGCGACATGGCTGGCGCCGTACGGGGTGCCGCCGCTGTCGGTCTCGGCCAGAAGATTGTCGGCGGTATAGGTCAGCCCGACAATCACCATGCCGTGATGCAAGAGCGGAAGCATCATGCTCGTGAGCGTGGTTTCCTGGCCGCCGTGCAGACTGCCGGTGGAGGTGAATACCGCGGCCGGCTTGTCCGCCAGCGTGCCGGATAACCACTGACCCGAGAGTGTGTCGAGAAAGTACTTCAACGGCGCGGCCATATTGCCGAAGCGGGTTGGCGAGCCCATGACCAGGCCAGCACAGTTTTCGAGGTCGTCGTGGGTCGCATAAGGCGCGCCGTGCTCGGGCACCGAGGGCGCGCTGGCTTCGGTATCGGGAGATACCTCGGGCACGGTGCGTACCCGTGCCTGCATGGGCTTGACCTTGGCAATACCGCGGGCAATTTCATTGGCCAGCGCGGCAGTGGCTCCGTTGCGGCTGTAATAGAGCACGAGGATTTCGTTGCTCTTGGAAACGCTGCTCATGAATCGGATTCCTGGTCGGATGCGACGAGTTCGAATACGCGCTCGGGCGGGCGCGCGATGACGGCTGCGGTATCGATTTCCAGCACCGGCCGCTGCAAGAGCGCCGGCTGGGCGACAAGCAGGGCGATGACCGTATCGCGATCGAGGGCGGACCGGGTATAACCGCTGTCGGCAAAGCTTGCATCACCGGTACGCACCAGCGCGGCGGGCGCGCTATCGAGCGCGTCGATCAGCCGGGCAAGCTCCGACGCCGCAGGAGGCGCCTGCAGGTAATCCACCACCTCGACCGCGTGCCCCGTGTTCTCGAGCAGCTCGAGCGCGGCGCGCGATTTGGAACAGCGCGGGTTGTAGTACAAACGCATGAGGTACGACCGATGGGCGAACGGCGGCTTATCCTGCGGGGCATGCGACGACAACGCAACGCCCGGCGTGATCCCTAGCGTGCGTACCAGCGGGCCTGCAGGGCGCTGGCCACCCGTGACGGATACCAGTATTCGCCCAGGCTGCCGTTGTAGCGCGCCAGCGCCCGGGTGAGATCGCCGTTCTCCTTGTCGAGATAGAACGCCAGAATCGTGCAGCCGTAGCGCAGGTTGGTGCGCATGTCGAAGAGGTTGTCGTCGGGCCGGCCGATTTCGTCGATCCAGAACGGCATGATCTGCATCAGCCCGATGGCGCCGGCCGACGATACCGCGAATCGCTGGAACGCCGATTCCACCTGAATGAGCGACAGCACCACCTGCGGATCGAGTCCTGCACGGCTGGCTTCGGCGTGGACGGTCTTGAGCAGGGCCATGCGCCGGCCCACGTCCGGCATCAGCCGTTCCAGGCGCGTGGACATGTCGAGCAGCCACACTTCGGCTTCGAAGCGGTTCGAGAAGGTGGCCGAATCCTTGACCGCGGTCATCAACGCCCGGCGCAGCGCCGGATCCACCGTCTCGGGCTGGGCCGCCGCGCTGTATGCGGGCGTGCTCGCGAACAACGCCAAGCCCAGCGCCACCCGCGAAATCAAACGCAGGAGCGGCGCGGATACGCCTGCCAGCGAATACGTTTCCGACAAAGCCTGCTCCCCTCGCTTGGCCAAGCCCGTGCCCCCGTGCACGTCTCATCCGTTCCCGCAGCGATGCGGGCTATCGTAAGCAATCCTGAGCGTTATCGGCGCCTAGCTGTGATCTTTCAGTAGGTTG